>CACXTX010000008.1 GCA_902770635.1 uncultured Prevotellaceae bacterium
TCACGCCCCTCGTAGTCGAGCGGTACCAATTGGGCATTCGCCGTGATGGTAAACAGCAATACTATCGCTGCAAGCAGTGTCTTTTTCATACGTTTACATTATTTTTCCCTTGGCAGCCAGCGTATCGTAGTTGTTGTTCAGGTTACGCCAGTCCGTCTTGGTGTTGGGATTAATACCGTTAATATACTTTTCGATGTTGGTATAGCCATCACCATTGCAGTCCTTCACAGCGTCGGATGGATCGTTGGGATTCAGACCATACTGCTTCTCCCACTCGTCAGGCATACCGTCACCATCGGTGTCAACATAAGGCTCCCATGCTTTGTACTCAGGATATCCGCCCATCTGACGAGGATCGGTGATGACACCTTGTTTATAAGAGTCCTTACCCAGACGACGATACTTGAAGAAACCATCGTCGTTCTTAGACTTCTCGTGCAGGCCCCACATGTCACCATAGGGGTTCTGAGCCACTTTGGTTTTCTTTTCTATCTTGCTCAGTTCCTTTTCGTAGTCTTTTACGAAGTAGGCCTGACCTGTACGGACCTCGTCACAGATACGCTGGTCAACAATGTCGCGGCAGGGGATATTGGCACCTGCATTGGAGAGCACCCAGTCGAAAGCCTGTTCAGCACCCATCACCTTGACAAAAGGCATTTCAAAAGGCTCGTTGGAGCGCATCAGTGCCTTCTCCGTTGCATCCATCTCACCATCCTTGTCGGCAGTCTGGATACCACCGTTCCAGTTGTCCTTCGTAATCTCAGGATAACCCTCCATGATATTGCCAACGGCATAGACACGACCGAACTGCTTGAAGGGGAACAAACCCTGTGAACGGCTTTCGGCCTTCACGATACGATGACCAATGGGTGTGTCTTTTGGAGTCAGAGGACCTGGCTTGTAGTAGTTGTTGATGAAGTTCGACATAGTGGTAAACTCGCCACCGTCAGCAGTACGGTGTACCCAGTTATAGACAACGTTGTTGACGAAGTTGAATACGCCACCCCAGCCGATACTTGGGTTACGGCCTGTGTTGTCTGCCCACAGGTTACGCATGAATGTCGTGTTCTCACCACCGATGGTAGAGCCGAAGGCGTGGTTCCAAGTATCAAGAGCCTTGGCAGAGATGGTGTTCTGAATGGTTACGTTGACGGTAGGTTCCTTGCGGTTGGGCTTACCATCGTGCATATCGAACATGTGGCGATAGAACGAGATGTTCTCGTCCAAACCCCATTCGCAAGAGCAATGGTCAATCATGATGTTGCCAACAGGGTTGCCACCAAATGAGTCTTCACGGTTGGTAACCAATGTTTCACCACGACGGAAGCGCATGTGACGGACAATCACATCGTGGGTGTCCACCTGGAACGACTCGCCTGCAATGCAGATACCATCGCCAGGAGCTGTCTGACCTGCAATAGTGATATATGGAGCACGAACGTAGATAGGTGACTTCAGGCGAATGATACCACTTACGTTGAATACCACAATACGGGCACCACCTTGTTCACAGGCCCAACGGAACGAGCCAGGACCGTCGTCGTTCAGGTTGGTAACGGTCAGCACCTTACCACCACGTCCGCCAAAGGTAAACATACCGCCACCTTCAGCACCAGGGAATGCGGGAATCTTAGCTTGACGCAAATCGTATGGACGAGCAGCCCAGGGTACATAAGGGCGTCCTGCCTTTGCTTCTTCAACAACAATCGGGAAAGCTACTTCCCAGGCGGAGTCGCTGTGAGCCTTCCATTGTTTCTTCTGCTGGTCGATAAGTTCCTTTGCCTCATCGGTCAGTTGTGGATACTGTGCGCTGGCTGTTAAACAAAAAAGGCCAGCAACAGCCATCATTAAAATCTTCTTCATATTCTATTAGTTTTTAATATTAATTTATCATTTAGACGAATCGAAAGGCTAAATGTCTATTCATATAACTTTTTTTTGCACATAAATTTGGTTTTTCATTTGGTTTGCACAACCTCTGACTTTCCGTCTTAGGTACTCACACTCGAAAAAACTCAAAATTCTTTTGGTTTTTACTCGCTTAATCGTACCTTTGACCTACGGTCTTAGGTAGGCTTCATCTCGGAAATGAAAATAAATCTCAATTTATTTTGCATTTCTCTCGATTTGCACTACCTTTGCAGTCATGAATAGACTTAGCATACTGCTAGTAGCATTATTACCATTGGCTGCTGAGGCCCAGGATACCACGACGGTGAAGGGACAGCAGTTGCAGGAAGTCATTGTCAATGCTAACAATGCACAGCGTCGAATAGGTTCAGTGCAGATTGGTGCAGAACAGATACAAATGAAAGAACTCACCTCGGCACCGGCCTTGTTTGGCGAGGTGGATGTGATGCGCTCGCTACAGTTGTTGCCTGGTGTGAAGGCAGAAAGTGATGCCTCCAGCAGTTTCCAGGTTCGAGGTGGTACGGCTGCCCAGAACAACATTTTGTATGATGAGGCTCCTGTTTACAACATCGGACATCTGGCAGGCCTCTTCTCTGCTTTCAACGACAACGCTTTGGCTTCGGCAACCCTTTACAAGGGACTGGTTCCTGCCCAGTACGGAGGAGCCTCTTCCTCTGTGTTCGATATCACCAGTCGCACAGGTCGCTCAGACCGTTGGGGAGGCAATGTCAGCATAGGACTGTTGTCCGCTAAAGGTTCGATAGAAGGTCCTGTTGTCAAGGACAAGCTGAACTTGCTAGTTAATGTGCGTCGCTCGTATGTTGACCTCTTCATGAAGATGATAGAGAAATACCGCGACAACTCCTTGTATTTCTTTGATACCAACCTGAAGCTGGACTATAAGATGAATGAACGCAATCGTCTGTTCCTCTCTTTCTTTGCCAGTCACGACAAGACGGCGCTGACGGATATGGTGGATATGCAATGGACTAACATGGCAGGCAGTCTGTCGTGGGTACACCAGTTCAGAGGACAGTCCACCTCGCAGACTACGCTGTTTGCCTCTTCCTATGATACAGACAACGGCATCAACATCTTAGGTCTCAACATTGCCTATCTGGGGCATATCCGTCACTTGGGACTGCGTCAGAACTTCCGTCTGCTCTTTGGCAAGCATGAACTGAACACTGGTTTTCAGACCATGCTGACCGATGTGAAGTCGGCAGAGTGGACCCGTATGTACAACCACGAGAAGGAACAACGTAAGGCGTGGGACAATAGTGCCTGGCTGAACTGGCAATACAGTCCGATAGAGATGGTGTCGTTCTCGGCAGGTGTTCGTTTGACAGCCTTCTCTGCCTTAGGCGGTCCTTATTATTACGATGTGGACGAGAAGGGTAACATCACCTGGCTTTACAAGCGTTCTAAGAACCGTCCTGTGAAGACCCACATTACCGTCGAGCCTCGTTTGAGCATGGTGGTTAGGCCCTCAGAACAATGGAGCGTCAAGGCTGGATATAGTCGTACCTCGCAGAATATCCACGCCCTGCGTAGTCAGAGTACCACCACTCCTTTCGACCGTTATACCATCAGTACCAACCTGGTGAAGCCCGAGGTGGCTGACCAGGTGAGTCTGGGTGTGTTCTATATGACCCCTTCGCAGGACTACGATTTCTCCTTGGAGGGTTATTACCGTCATGTTGACAACGTGCTGGACTATCGCGACGGCATCAGTTTTGCCTCAGCCATTGAGATAGAGCGTCTGGTATTAGCAGGCGAGGGCAGGGGCTATGGTGCAGAACTCTGTGCCCGTAAGAATACTGGAAGACTGACGGGTTGGCTTGGTTATACGCTTTCCTGGTCACAGACCCGTATTGACGGCATCAACTTGAACCAGTGGTATGATGCCAACAACGACCGTCGTCATGATATCAATATTGTGGCTACCTATAAACTGTCGCCCCTATGGACGCTGAATGCCACTTGGGTGTTCAACTCTGGACAGGCCTTTACTGCTCCCAGTGCCAAGTATCAGATTATAGACAACTACATTTATTATTATGCTGAGCGCAACGGCTATCGTGCACCAGACTATCACCGTCTGGACGTTAGTGCTACCTGGAGCAAGCAAATCAAAGGAGGCCGACTGACGCGCGAGTGGAGCTTCGGCATCTATAACCTGTACAATCGCTACAATCCCTATCTGATCCGCTTTGAGGACAGTAAGTATGGTCGTGGTACAAAGGCTAAGCAGTATAGTCTGTTTGGCATTGTGCCTTCTGTTTCGTTCAACTTGAAATTCTAAGAGAGCAATGAGAAAAGTCCTATTATATTCGTTCCTGTCGATGTTCTTCCTCGTGTTAACTTCTTGCGAGAAGGAAATACCCTTAGACTACCACCAGGTGGAACCACTCTATGTTGCTGAGGCTACGATGAGCCAGGAGGGAACCAGGGTACAGGTATCAACAACCCAGGATGTGACAGTAAACTCCAGAGAGGGGCATTATATTGATAATGCGACTGTGGTGATTTCGTGCAAGAAGGAAGACTATTCTGAGGAATTGACGTTTACCAGGAATGGTATTTATACCTCAACGTGGAAAGCCAAACCAGGATATACCTATGACATAGACATCAGTGTTGACGGCAAGCATTTCACCTCGTCGTCCACCATGCAGGATGCTCCCGTCATGAACTCTTTCCGCTTTGTATGGAAAAAGATGCTGTCTGAGAAGATTCTCTTCGGCGACCTCCATATCGAGGATACCAAAGACAAGAAGAGCTACTATTTCATGCACATCTATCGCAATGGAGTAGGCTACCGCTGGGCCGTGATGAACGACGACAAGAATCCCAATGGTGACCTTCAGCAGTTGTTCCAATGCAGTACGGAACGAAAGATGGATGAGGGCGATAATGATGCGTTGCATGAAGGTGACAAGATACGACTGGAGATTCGCTCTATCGACAAGCTGTCCTACGACTATCTATATTCCATGCAGGTCATGGACAATGCAGGCACCAATCCTATTGCCAACTTTACTGGTGGCTGTCTGGGCTACTTCTCAGCCTACTATGTAGTTAATTACAACTACACCTTCTATCGCTCAGAGGTAGAAGAGGAATAAGCTGTTTCCCCTGCTTTAGATGTTGATTTTGTCAAGGGTAACAATAGCCAACATGTTACCCCCACCCATGCTGAAGCTATATTCAGCCACGACTTGTTTCGTGGAAAGCGAAACAATAGTCCAAAGCAGTACGCGCTCCTCATCGCCAATGTCGCTGCTTACAATGCGAATCACGGAATTGTTGGCAACATAGGTTCCCCTAATCGCCTTCTCTACAATTTCGGTATGCCATTTGCCCTCGTCGTCCTTATAACTTACCTCTTCGTCGTAGGTAAGCGCACAGGTCCCGTCCTCGTTGAAGATAACCTGCTTGTAGTTAAACTCCAACCCAGGGTCTTCCTCGCTTTGTATAACATAGGAGAAAGCCCAGTGTCCAGGCAGAATCTCTTTCACCATTCCGTCATCACTATCGTCCAGCTTGTCACACCCTGTCAGCAAAAGGCTGCACAGCATCATTGTCCAAATCAATATCTTATTCATGTCTGCAAAGGTAGTGCAAATCGAGAGAAATGCAAAATAAATCTCAATTTATTTTCATTTCCGAGGTGCAGCCTACCTAAGACCGAAGTTCAAAGGTAGTGCAAATCGAGAGAAATGCAAAATAAATCTCAATTTATTTTCATTTCCGAGATGTAGCCTACCTAAGACCAAAGGTCAAAGGTACGATTAAGCGAGTAAAAAACCAAAATAATTTTGAGTTTTTTCGAGCATGAGTACTACCTATTTAATTTTTATTCTCCTTTAGATTAAATTTCTATTGCAAACTTTGAAATGTACATTGCAGGCTTTGAAATGTACATTGCACGCCCTGCAATATAAAATATATCACGACAGAAACAAAAAAATACAGGCACGTCCTTGCGGGCGCGCCTGTACCTTATATATAATTAATATAGATTACTGAGCATTGGCAATCCAACGGGGGTCACCAGCAGAAGTCTGCTTCTGAGTGAAGTCACCCTTTTCGGCGTCAGCGAATTCAATAACCATCTTAACGGGGTTCTTAACATTCTCGTTTGAACCAGCAACGGTCTCGTCTGCACTTGTGTCTTCACCACCCCAGTTGTTTACATTACCAGAAACCTCCCAAGTAGATTTCTTGGCGTCGCTACCACCTGCGAATCCCTTGTAGAACTGCTTGTCCTTACCACAGTTAGCGAGGATGCTGTTCTCAATTCTGAATGAGATGTAAGCCTGGTCCTTGCTTCTGAAGGAACACATATCATTACCATTGGTAATGTTGTAGAGAGTAGAATTCGTAACAGCGAAAGCCTGTGTTGTACCACCTAAGTCAGGAACATTCTTGCTAGTCTGTGAGCTGAAGAAACCACCATTCATACCAACTTTGGGGTTAGCAAAAATAGTTGACTCAGAAACACCGAGGAAAGCAACGTTACCACCGCCGTTAAAGTCAAAGATAGTCTTCTTCTTGCTACCGTCATAGGCAATAACACTCTTCTGGATGTTGATGCAATCAACCAGATAAGACTGCTTGTTTGCATAGATGAACTGGTACTTCAAACCAGAAATCTTAGAGTTGATGAAAGCGAAAAGATCAATCTTCTTAGACACCTCGCCTTCCTTCAGCTCAAATTGTGGAAGCAGGATGAACGGAGTCTCAACCTCAGCAGCATTGATCTCTACATTCTCGAAAATAAGTGAAGAATTGGTAACAAAGCCAGCCTTTGCAACAATCTTGGCAGGGTTCTTCTTGTCACCTATAATGTACAGAGGAGCCTCCAGCTCGATAGCCTTGTCGATAGTAACCTCTGCACCAGCAGGAAGGTACAACTCGTTGTTTGCATTGGTGTACTTGTCAATGATAGTGGCAAAATCCACACGTGCCAAGTCATAAGCCATTTCATCCATAGTGGAAGCACCTACATTGTCCTCCTTAGAGCATGACTGGAAACTCAAAGCGCAAGCCAGCATAGCAGCGCACAAAATTAAACTTTTCTTCATAATTGTTTTTTTTTAAAATGATATATGTTTTAGAGTTATTTTTATGTAATATTCGTTTCAACATGTAGCATATCTCCTATATGGGGAAAATGTACACTTTGCGGTGCAAATATAGATAATATCTGTGAATTAACCAAATTTTTATCTGTTTTTTATTTTAAAAAGGACGTTTAAGGTTTTTATTTGTCATCAACAAAGCCTTTTAGGTGTCATTTTTTGAAAAATAACGGGAAAATGGTTACAATCGTATTCTTAAAACGTCTTAATGGATGTAAAACTATATAGTCTACAACAATAGAATGTGTAAATTAGGATGGAAAAAATGCCTGTCTATAGGCATTCTCATGATGCTGACCGCATGGCCAACAGGTGTGCAGGCCCAGCAACAGTATCATGTGGCTGCCTGCGACTGGATGATGCTGAAACGCCAGAAACTGGGTGAATTCCAATTAGCAAAAGACATTCATGCCGATGGAGTGGAAGTCGATATGGGCCCGCTGGGAAAGCGTGTCCTGTTCGAGAACAAGCTTCGTGATCCTCACTTCCAGCAACTTTTCCGTCGTACAGCCGATTCGTTAGGCATCAAAGTGCCTTCCATCGCTATGTCGGGCTTCTTTGCCCAGAGTTTCCTCAAGCGTGAGAACTACAAGGACTTAATAGACGACTGTCTGAAGACGATGGACGTGATGGGTGCAAAGATTGCCTTTCTCCCGCTTGGAGGTAGCGGGCCCGAGTGGAAACAGCCTGGCGAGGCTCACAACGAGATGGTGCGCCGGCTTCATGAAGCAGGACAAATGGCCTTAGCCGCTGGTAAGGTGATAGCCATTCGTACCCAACTTGATGCGCGCGCGAACATTAATTTATTAAAGGAGGTTGACAGCGAAGGCATTAAGATTTACTATAATCTGCAGGATGCTGTCGATCAGGGACTGGACCCCTCGAAGGAACTCAAGCTGTTAGGACGCGACCGCATAGCCCAGATACATGCCTCGCTGACCGACAGCGTGACGCTCGACAAAGACCCCCGCATCGACTTGCACAAGATCAGAAAGACGCTTGACAAGATGAGGTGGAACGGATGGCTTGTCGTGGAACGCAGCCGTAATGCCAAGGATGTGCGCAATGTGCGTGGAAACTTCGGCACCAATGTGGCTTATCTGAAGGAAATATTCTCTGACGCTGGTCAAGGAAAATAATACGATAATAAATGAGAACAAAATAAATTATTTACTAACTAAAATGCTTATGAAAAAGAATCATTTCTTTACGTACAGTAAGATCTGTACACTGGCTCTCGCCGGAGCTGGTGCCCTCTTCTTTACTTCGTGCGCCAAGGGAATACGCAGGTGGCTACTATCTCTGCTGACGAAATTACCATCACACCCAGTGCCGACGGTAAGTCGCAGACTATCACATGGCCTGTTGTAATGGGGGCTGGCGGTTATCGTGTCAGTCTGGTAGACTTAGGCAATATTGAAGAGCCTATCATCAACGACAGTATCGTGGACGGTTGTTCTGTTACGGGCAAACGCGAGGAAGATGTCAACTACAAATTGACTGTCCTGCCTCTGGGTAATGTGAAGAAGAACACTACCGACGCTTCGGCAGCTGCATCTGTGGAATTCTCGACGTTTACCCCAACGTTTAAGACGATTCCTGCAGGCTCTAACCTGAATGAGTGGTTTGCTGCCAATCCCATCCCCGACGAGGCAGTTGACGAGATGTTGAACTATGACCTGATAGGAGGTGCTGAGTATATCATCAGCGAAGTGCTTGACTTTGATGCCAAGCGTGTCACGTTGCGTTCCAATAGCAAGATGGATCACCCTGTGATTACGTTCACTGGCGCAACATCGGGCATTGCGTTTACAGCTCAGTTCAATGCTAAGTATATTGACTTCGATTGTGCTGGTATGGGTAGTAATGTAGGTGTCTTTGCTTTCAGCAAGAGCTCTACCGTTCCTGCCGCTAACACGATAGATCCAAGTGTCTATAAGTGGGCTGGCCCGCTGATTTCCGATCCCATTACCATTGTAAACTGTAACTTTGACAATGTCAAGGGTTACTTCTTCTGGGACAATTCTGCGAAGACTTGGGCTGAAACGGTGCTCGTTGATAACTGTGTCGTTCACCTGACACCAGAGTCAGCTATTGGTGGTGGTGTGTTCTGGACCAACAAAGCAGGACAGATTAACAACCTCACTGTCACTAATTCTACGTTCTGGGAGTCTGACGACTGCGCAGGCGACTATAAGTATTTCTACCAGGCCGGTATGGCAAAGGGTCCAGATCTCTATGTGGATGGCTCTCCTGCTGCAGCTGCAGCTACCAACTCTGTCACATACACGAATTCTACCTTCTATCATGTGACGTGGAACGGCAACCAGTGGGGTAACTACAACGGTATGCAGTCTAAGACCTATTCTTACTGGACTATGGTTGACTGCATCTTCTATGACTGTTCACCCAGTGGTGTTGCTCGTCGATTCCTGCACGGACGTGCCAACCAGCCTCATGCTGTGTTCAACAACAACACGTACATGAAGAATGACGGCACGTTCCAGGATCCGCAGAACTATGACGTCTCTGGTACTATTATTGAGGAAGATCCGCAGTTTGCCGATCCTGCCAATGGCAACTTCACCATCAGCGGTCCGACTCAGGTAGCCCGCAAGACTGGTGACCCACGTTGGCTTCCGTAATCTCATTATGATAGAGTAAACATTAAAGAGAAAAGATTATGAAACACAAGATATTTAGTTTTTGCCTCGGTCTCATGCTGATGTGCTCTGCATCAGCCTTGGCGCAAAACCAAACCTTTACGGGTACTGTGGTCGATGAACTCGGTGAGCCCGTCATTGGTGCTACGGTGACGGTGGAAGGCACAAAGATAGCCACTGTCACAGACTTGGATGGTAACTATAAGATTTCAGCACCTGCTGGTGCAAAGGTTGTCATCAGCTATATCGGCTATATGCCACAGACGGTGAAACCTGGTGGAATGGTAAAGCTGCAGGAAGACAAGCAGACACTGGAGGAAGTGGTAGTAGTAGGTTATGGTACGCAGAAGAAAGCCCACCTGACCGGTTCTGTAGGAACGGTTGATATGGATGACGTACAAGACCTGGCTAACGGCAACCTGGCCAGCTCGCTGAGCGGACTGGTAAACGGTATGTCTGTCAGCGGTGGTGACTCCCGTCCTGGTGAGCCAGCCCGTATCTCTATCCGTGACGTAAGTTCACTGGGTGATGTGGGTTCTACAGCTCAGCAGCCTCTGTTCGTTATCGATGGCTATATCTATCCTAACGACGTCAAGGTAGGTAACACTTATCAGAACCTGGGTGCTGAGGCCTTCAACAACCTTGACCCCTCTGAGGTAGAGAGCATTTCTGTGCTGAAGGATGCTTCGGCAGCAGTATATGGTGCCCGTGCTGCAAACGGTGTTATCTTGGTAACCACCAAGAAAGGTAAGCAGGGTGCTCCCAGCATCAGCTATAGCGGTAACTTCGGTTTTACCAACGAGGTGTCTCGTCCTAAGATGCTGAGTGCTTATGACTACGGTCGTCTGTACAATGCCGTTACGGCAGCAGACCCCACCAATACCAGCCTGAACAAGACGACAGCCCTTTTCCAGGCTGACGAGTTGGAGGCTATGAAGAATCTGAACTACGACCTGTTGGACAAGTACTGGGAGACTGGTTTCACCATGCGTCACGCTGTGAATGTCAGCGGTGCTACCGATAAGGTTAACTACTTCGGCGGTGTCAGCTACTTCAAGCAGGATGGTAACCTAGGTAAGCTCGACTACGACCGTTGGAACTATCGTGCAGGTATCGACGTGAAGATTTCTGACTATCTGTCTGCCAACCTGACCGTTAGCGGTGACTATGGCAAGAAGAACAAGCCCATGCTGAAGGTGGGTGGTACTTCCGACGAGAAGGACTACAACCTGATGCTGACTCGTCCAGGCTATATTCCCGAGGAGGTTGACGGCTATTATATCCCAACCTACGGACCCAGCAACGGTGCCCGTGTACAGAACCAGAACTACTCGTTCATCGTTCTTCAGAACAATGGTGACTATACCCGCACCATGACTTCTAACCAGAACATCAATGCCAGCTTGAGCTACGACTTCGGCTGGAGCAAGATTCTGAAAGGTTTGAAGTTGAGATTCTCTTATTCGAAGAGTATCAGCACAGACAAGAACAACCAGTATGGTTCGAGCTATACGCTCTACCAGATGACTCGTCGCTATGGTAGCGGCAGTCACCTCTATACACCAACAAGTGGCGACGATCCTACCTTTGATTATCTGGATCCAAGCAACTTCAATGCGCTGAACCTGAACAATGGTGACATCCTGAGCCGTCAGATGATTCGTACGGACAACTACCAGATGAACTTCACGGCCCAGTATCAGCGTAAGTTCGGCAAGCACGACGTCAGCGCCCTGTTCTCAATAGAGAAATCAGAGGCAGAGAGTGAGTTGACCTTAGCCAGCAAGACGATGCCTTATGAGTTTACTACTGGACAGGACAACTCTGTGAAGAGCGGTAGTGAGGAAGATGCTCAGTTCCGTCGTGCAGAGAGTGGTACGCTGTCTTACATCGGACGTATCAACTACGTTTATGCCGACCGCTATCTGTTCGAGTTCCTGCTCCGTTCGGATGCTTCTACTAAGTTTGCTCCCAAGAACTACTGGGGAACCTTCCCCGCTATCTCTGCCGGTTGGGTAGTCAGCGAGGAGCCTTGGTTCCAGAACAGCAAAGCCCTGAAGTGGATTGACTTCTTGAAGCTTCGTGCCAGCTGGGGTCTTACCGGTCGTGATAACCTGACTCCCTGGCAGTGGATGCAGATTTATGCCCAGGATGCCAACCGTGGTGTTGTCTTTGGTGAGAACAGCGACTCTGGTAGCCGTATCACCATCAACAAGAACAACTCGGCAATCAATCCTGATGTTCACTGGGATAAGTCCTATAAGACAAACATCGGTCTGGACTTCCAGGTGCTGAACAAGCGTTTGGCTGTTACCCTCGAGTATTACTATGAGAAGAACCGCGAGATGCTGATGAATATTCTGCAGACTGTTCCGGCTACTGTTGGTACCCAGAGTGCCTCTACGAACATCGGTGAGATGAACAGCTGGGGTTGGGAGCTTGGCATTACTTGGCGCGACAAGATTGGCAAGGACTTCAAGTATCGTGTAGGCCTCAATACAGGCTATCATGATAACGAAGTGCTGAACATGGACTGGGCAACACAGTATGTATATCGTCAGATCCGCCCAGGCGGTCGTACCGACGTCGGTATGTGGGGTATGCAGTGCATCGGTATGTTCCGTTCGTTCCAGGATATCGAGGAGTTCTTCGAGAAGTACAACATCACCTCTTACATGGGTATGACTAAGGACAAGGTTCGTCCTGGTATGCTGATTTATAAAGATGTACGCGGAGCCTACGACGAAGCCACTGATACCTATGCAGGTCCTGATGGTGTTGTAGATCGCGACAACGACCAGGTTTGTCTCTCTAACCGCTCGAATCCTTATGGTATGACGATGAACCTGCATGCCGACTGGAAGGGTATTGCCGTGACTGCTCAGCTTGGAGCCAGCTGGGGTGGCTACACCACGCTGCCTTCTGCTGCTATCGGTATTCCTTCTACGTCCAATCTCGAGTTCTACAACATGCCTTCGTTCTGGAATCCCGATAACATGTATGTTTATCAGGACATCACCGATGGCAGTGGTAATGTAGTCATGAAGCAGAACCGTGAGGCTCAGTATCCTAACCTGGCTTACGGCATCAACTCTGTTACTTCTAGTTTCTGGCGTGTCAGCGCTGCCACTGTTCGTCTGAGCCGTCTGACTATTGCTTATACCTTGCCTAACAAGTGGTTCAAGAGTGTAGGTATCAAGAATGTCCGTCTTAACATCACGGGTCAGAACCTGATTAACTTCTACAATCCGTATCCAGACAAGTTCACAAGCCCGATGGCTGGAACCTTTGGCAACTATCCTACCCTGCGTAAATGGGATGTTGGTGTGAATATGAGCTTCTAATAATAATAGAAAAAAGAAAATTATGAAAGCAATCAAATATTTCAGTTTCGGCCTTCTGTCGGTTTTCGCCCTGTCTGCTTGTAGCGATAAGTTCCTGGAGGACAAGAAGAACTACGACAATGCGACTACCGATATCTACAACTATCTCAGTGGTTGTAACGGCCGTGTTAATGATATCTATGCATGGTGTATGCCTGCCGTAGGTGATTTGACTACGGGTCAGAACTACCTTTCGGTGGCTGTTGGTGCTGCAGACATTGCTGGTAAGTCCACTGAGGAGTATCATGGTTTCAGTGATTTCGTGAATCCGGAATTTGAACTGACTTCCATGAGCACGACAAACAGTGTACCCGACTTCTTCATGGGTAGCAATAACAATATCCAGACTTCAGTCTATGGACGTATCCGCAACATCAACGACTGTATTAAGGGTATTCAGGGCGGTTCTATCCCTGAGGAAGACAAGGAGGTGCTGCTGGGTCAGGTTTACTTCTTCCGTGCCTGGTGCTACTATAACCTCGTAAAGTGGTATGGTGGTGTACCCCTGATTACCGAAGTATTGGAGCCAGTTGAGTCATCCTTCACTCCACGTTCAACCACCAAGGAGACCATCGATTTCATCCTTGATGACCTTGATCGTGCAGCTAGCATGCTGGAGGGAAAGGTATGGACAGGTTCAGACTTTGGACGTGTAACCACTGGTACCGCTTTGGCTCTGAAAGGTCGTGTGCTGTTGCTGTGGGCAAGCCCTCTGTTCAACCGCAAGAACGATGAGAGTCGTTGGAAGACTGCCTATGAAGAGATGAAGAACGACCTGGACGACATCCAGGCTTGTGGCTATGGTCTCTATTCAACAGGTAACGATGTGAATGGCTCCGACTTTGCCAAGCAATTCCTCGTAGTAAGCGACAATCCCGAGGCTGTCTTCGTTACCCTGCATAACAATGTAGCTAGCGATGATGGTTTGGACAACCAGAAGAACAACCGTTGGGAGCGCGACATTCGTCCATCCAATACGGGTGGTGGTGGCAAGAACGCCGGTCTGGCACTGGTCGAGATGTTCCCCATGGCTGATGGTAAGATGGCAGACCTGAATACGCTCTCTCCTCTTGAGAAGGCTGGCAAGCGCAGCTATGCCAATACCTATTCCAAGTTGGAGCGCAGTACTTATGCCTACGATGAGTCTGCTCCCTACCTGAATCGTGACCCACGTTTCTACCGTACATTTGCCTTCCCTGGCTTCCGTTGGGCTTACAGTGGCGATCCTACTCAGCGCGACGGTCATAATCCTTCGTACGATCAGGGTAAGAACTACGTGGTTTGGAACTATGTATGGTATGTGGACTTAGATGATGCAGGTAATCCTGAGAGTGGTAACTCCTATGGTGCCGACAACCTTTATACCAGTAAGGTTGGTGTCTATGTACGCAAGAAGAGCGATGACCTCGACGTCAGTGGTTCTCCCCTCTACAACTACCAGCCATTGGCAAGTAAGGGTGCAGGTCCATTCTTCTCACAGGCTCCCCTTATTGAGTTGCGCTATACCGAAGTGTTGATGAACCTGGCTGAGGCTGCTTGTATGGCAGGTCACATGGACGAGGCTGTAGCAATCCTTCAGCAGATTCGTGCTCGTGTAGGTTACAAAGCAGAGAACAACTATGGCTTGCAGGCTAATCTGACCAGTGATCAGGCTGCTTGTATGAGTGCTATCCTCTATGAGCGTCAGATAGAGTTTGCCTACGAGGGCAAGCGCTTCGACGATATGCGTCGTTGGATGCTCTTCGACGGTGGTGCACAGCAGCCCGCAGGTGCTCCTGCCTCTTGGACATTGACAGGATGGGGTGGAAACACTTGCACATGGCTCGGTTTCACACCAATGAATGGTCAGCGTCGTGAGCGCGTAGAGTTCCGTACTGCCAATCAGTTTGGTGCAGGTACTGCCTATTGGGATGGTGACCCGCTGGTAAAAGCTGGCGTAGAGCGTCCCGCAGGTGTGGACTTCCGTCAGGCTGACATCCAAACTCAGCTCACCACATTGAAGACGTGGTACAACACCAATCTTGTGCCCCAATATAAGACAGGTGATGGTTATGATTCTCAGCACAATCTGGAGTACATCAATTTCCGTCCTAAGTACTACTTCCTGGGTTTGAACAGTGGTGCACAGAACAGCAATAAGGGTCTGCCCCAGACTATCGGCTGGGAAGACTATAACAACAGTGGTGCCCCTGGTACCTTCGACCCCTTGGCTGAGTAATTATTATTAAAGATATTTCTTAAAAAAGTCCAGCACGTGTTGCTGGACTTTTTTATTGCAGCTGTGTGGCATGTCCCATAGTTCTGTCTCCAGCTTGTCATCAGCTTTTTGCGACTTCCAGGTGTCGTGCATCGTCTGGAAGGCTTTCTCAACACCTGCCACGGGGAAGAGCTTGTCCTGTGAGCCGTTGATGAAAAGCATGGGTTTGGGACAAGCTATACTGGCTATATGTGGATAATCGAGCCAGCGACGAAGACCGGGGAAACAATTGGCAAAGCCACCATTCTCTGTACGACTGTACTTAAAGGACATCTGTTCATCGGTGGTTACCATCCAACAGATGGCCGTACCCACCTTGATGCGGTCGCTCAAGGCAGCAAGCATCCAGGCGCGATAGGCACCCATAGACCATCCTGTACAGCCTATGCGTCGGGCATCCACCTCGGGCATCTGTGCCAGGTATTCCGTGCCTGCAATATCGTCGTAGGTCATCCAAGCTGAAAGGTCGATGCCATACATCATCATGTTGCCGGCTATCATGTCGTAGCGGTCGCGGCGAGGCCCTTCTTTCTGTCCCCGTTCGCCCCACATCGGCGCATCGGCAGAGAATACCACGTAGCCGTTTTTAGCCAGATAGTCGCCAAAGTACTGCCCCTCGTAGCCCTTCAGCCACTCGTCGGCATCCTTGATGACCGTAGAGTCTTCGCAAGCCAGTGGACGAATCATCTTCTCCTTGCCGATAAAGAGGTGAGCCCCGTGATCGTGCAGAGCGTTAACGGCAGGGAAAGGGCCTTTACCATCGGGGACGAGCACATAGGCAGGCACCGTATAGTAGCGGCTCAACCGGATTTCTATCTTGCGTGCCTTGTAGCCGTCGCGCTGTTCCTCATAAAGCACCTTCGCCTCATAGCCGTGAGCAGGAGCGGGTGGGGGAGTGAGCATACAGTCGAAAACCCGCTGTCGAGCCACCTTGCGCCATTCATCAAAGTCCTTGATATCGCTATGCCCCCATGCTAACGGATAGTTAAGGTCGGCTAACAGCGAGTCGGCATATACGGGCAGGTTGCGCATGAACTCGTATTTTTCACGCGTCTGGGAAAGAGCATTCGTGCAGCATAGCAGCAGTCCTGCAATGATAGGAATCATTCTCATGGAAGTTTGTCTTTATTGCTGGTTGACGTATTCGCGGGGTGACATGCCAAAGCGCTTGCGGAAACATTTGCCGAAGTAGCTGGCATCCTTGAAACCGGAGCGATAGGCTATCTCGGTGATGTTCAGGTTGGTGGTTTGCAGCAACTCAGCGGAATGACTGAGTCGGAACTCCTTAATCAGGTCAACAGGGGCAAAGCCAGTAGCGGCCTTCACCTTCTTATAGAACGCAGAGCGCGAGACACCCATCTCGGCAGCCATATCGTCGATGTTGTAGTCACTATTGGGAATGTTCTGACGGATGATGCGATGCAGACGGTCTATGAACTCGTCAGCCTCGTCGGGCTTGGAGGTAAGCTTGGCTAGTCGCTGGCTGATATACATCTCATTGCGCATGCGGTTCATCTGAAGTATGGTGCGGACGATGAGCCATACTATCAATATTGCTACACATATATAAATAAGGTATGCCCACCAGGTAGCCCACCAGGGGGGCAGGATGCAGACCTTGATGCGTGCCGACGACTGCAGGGTGGGGTTGGCATCGTCGATAGACTCAACGACGAAGGTATAGTTGCCAGGAGGTACCTCGTTGTAGGGAGCAACACGATGAGGTCCGGGATAGTGCCAGTCGCGGTCGTAGCCCTCCAGTTTATAGCGGTAGCTGACCTGCGAGTGATCTTGGAACTTCAAGGCGGCAAACTCAATGGTGAACGAGTTTTGATCGTGCTCCAGTTCTATCTGTTCGCTGTACGGAATGGCTATTGTTCCTACATACGACTGGTTGTCCGTAATGACGTCGATGATGTAGGTGTTGTAACGTGCCTTGCTGCTCTGCAACTGTTCTGGGTTGAAGGTAAGGACACCCTGGTTGGTGCCTATCCATAGATGTCCGTCGAAACAGCAGGTAGCGGCAGTCTCTTCCATCTGTACGTTGGGAATACCATCGTAGCGGTCGAAATTGCGGATTCGTCCCGTCTGCTGGTTATAGCAGGAAAGACCAGCCTCGGTGGCAAACCATAATCGTCCGTGCATGTCCTCTGTAATGGAGTAGATGACGTCGTTGCGTAGTCCCTCACGAGGACCGAGGGGTGAGAATTTGATGGTTGCGTCGTCGAGTACGAGTCGTTGCAGTCCACCGCCAAAGGCACCTATCCATATCTGTCCGGTCTGGTCACGGTGCAGGGTGTAGATGTCGTTGTTGGCAAAGGAAGCTGTTTGGGTGTTCTGGTAAGTCTTAAACTGGATGTCTTGTGGCTTGCTGAAATTTCCGTTGATGCTCATCAGCCCGTCGATAGTTCCCACCCACAGCGTTCCTTGCCGGTCTTCCGTGATGTTGCGCACCTCGGTATATAGTCCATAGGAAGGGTAGTGTGTGAAGCCGTTGTGCTTGTTATAGAATACCAGCTGACCTTCCGCTTGTTCCTTTACCAGGTTCAGTCCGCCATCCAGCGTGCCCACCCATATCCTGTCTTTCGAGTCGAAGAAGGTGTAATAGACGTTATTGCCGCTGATACTGGCAGGATTGTCTTTCGCATTACGATAGTGCGTCAACTGATAGCCCATGGGCTGCGAACTGTCCGGTGTGGCTACAATCAGTCCATCACCTTTGGTGGAGAGCCATAAACGTCCGCGGTTATCCTCTACGGCATGATAGACTGCTCCGATGCCATATTTCGCATAGGGCAGTGTCTGTTGCAGTTCGCCAGCAGCATTATAGATGTACACATTACGACTGCGAGTGCTAACCAATATCCTTCCGTTACGCATCTGATAGATGCAGCGGACACCCGTCAGGTCGTTGTCGGGCAGCGTGATGAGGTGGAAGGTATGACGGGGTGTGCTGATGCAATAGATACCTTGTGAGGCAGTAGTCACCCACAACAGGCTGTCGTTGTCCTGATAGAGTTGTGCGTACTTGTCAATACCAGCCTCAGCCACTAGTCGGGTGAGCCGTTCTGTTTCCTGCTGTTGCTGTGCCTCTTCTTTTTGCATAGCCTCCGTTAGCGAGGCCTTTCCCTTTCGCAGCGTAAAGATGCGATAGTCGCGCCCCACATAGGCCAGATAGTCTTTCGTCTCCTGGGTGATGTCCTGACGTAGTTGGAAGGTATGTGGGTCTATCTTGCCTTTGGCATCTGCTAGTTTTTGGATATGGATATTCCCCTCCTTATCTGTACTAGCCATCAGCAGCGTCTTGTCCTTAGTCAGCAACAAGACATGTCCTTCGTTGTCACGTTGTATCTTGATGACCTGCAAATTTTTGGCAAACTTCTTCAACGTGTTGCCGACAGCATGGAAGTGAAGGGTGCGGGGATTGAAGGTATAGAGCTTCCAGTCCACGGTTTTCAGCCATAGTGTTCCTTGTGCATCCTCTGCAATGCTTTCTATTTTACGGGGAGGATTGTCAGATGCTGCGTTGACAGGCTGGTTGTAGGTCACAAACTTGCCTCCGTCAAAACGGCATAAGCCATACCAGGTACCCAGCCACAGGAAACCATCACTGCCTCTCAGCGCACACATCACATTGTTGGAGGGCAGCCCGTTGGCTGTAGTGTAGTGCTCGGAGATGACGGCAGGAACAGTCTGCGCCATGCTGGCAGCCATCGACAGTATTCCCAACAGCAAGGATGACAAGACTCTTCGTACCATATTCTTATTTCTGTATGCCAAAGTCGGCTTGCTGGGCCTCTACCTCCTGCAACATCTTGGCTTTTTCTGCATCAGAGAGGGTAGGACTCGTTGAACTAGTCTTGCTAGTCGTACTACTTTTACTCGTCTTACTGGTATCACTGGAGTAGCACATCGGCAGGTCGTAGGATATACTCTCTATCTCCAGTTCGGCAGGCGTAGGGGCATGGGTGCCAGGGAACTGCACCTCGGCCTTGACCTTGATTTTACCCGCCTTCTTGGTGCTGCGTACAAGTACGGGGGCTGATCCCCATTCCACCGTGCGCGGATTGGCATTGATGCTGGCATCGCCAATAATCTCTCCCTCGCCTTCTACGGTAAAGCGGATATTTTCTTTTGCCAGACGACGAACGTGTCCTAGGTCATCCGTTACTTCGCAGACAACCACCACGAAGTCTGAGCCGTCGGCTACCAGCTTCTTGCCCATTTCGTCCACATAGAGACGGAGCTTGGTGCTACGGCGTGACGGCATCTTCTCTTCCTGGCAAACCACCTTGCCGCCGACGATGCCCTCAGCCACCATCTTCACGTTCTGCCATTTACGCTGCGTATAGCTCCAGTTGCGGGCCTCGAAGAAGTCCCACGCATCCTTGAACACCACCATTCCTTTTTCTACAGGCAGCGTCCAGCAGTGCTCTCCGTCGTACATCGTCAGACGTACGGAGTCGCAGTTGCTGAAGACGGTTACGTCCTTTTCCGAGAACTGTGTCATCTCATGGGCGATAGCCACGATGGGTTGTTCCGTAGGTTGCTGTAGCACGGCAGCGAACATGTCGAATGCCGTCTTCTTCTGGCGGAAGGCATCATAGATACCTCCCCAATAGGGATCTGGATGATAGCCGCGCTGATGATCGAAGGGATGCCATTGGCAACCACCGATAAACTGTCCTGTGGTGTGATACAGCTCTTGCGTTGAGCGATAGAGGCTCAGAGCCTGCGTCAGCATCGGGCGCTCACCCCACGAACGGGATGCACGGTTCAGGTTGTTATGCGCATACCAGTCGTCCACCAATTCACCGAACTCGCGGGTGAAGATGCATTGTTTGGGGTATTGACCATTGACCATTGGCCATTGACCATTGAGTATTTTAAAGTCATCACCAGGCCAGCCATATACCACGTCATAGTTTTCAGACACACCGGCACTGTGTACGTCGGCAGCAGCCACGGGCCGATAGGGATATGGATATTCGTCCTTGGTAATCTGAAGTGCCTGTAGGGCAAAGTTCTCTGGATAGCGCGTCTCGTTCAGGATGGGTTCCCACATCAGCACACAGGGATGATTTCTGTCGCGGCGTATGATGTTGCGTGTATTCTCGTGTACCTTCTCGTCCCATCCCTTGTCTTTGTTCCAGTATTGCCAGCCAGGGGTGGCTACGATGATGAACAGGCCCAGCTCGTCGCAGGCATCCATGAACGACGGGTCTTGCGGATAGTGTGCCGTGCGGATAATGGTAAAGCCGGCATCGCGCAGTCGCTTGGCATCACGCCACTGCTGGCTGTTAGGCAGGGCATTGCCCACATAAGCGAAGTCCTGATGACGGTTAGCACCCACCAGTTGCTGGTACTTCCTGCCATTGAGGTAAAAGCCGGGTTGGCGACCTTGTGTATCGTCCGTTCTGACGAACTCGAAGGAGCGGATGCCTATCTTCGTGATGCCACCGTCCAGGCAGGTTTTACCCTCCTTGATGCGGGTGGTTATACGGTATAGGTAAGGGTTCTCTGGGCTCCACAGTCGCGGGCGTTTCACCACCAAGCGCTGGGTGACGGTCTTTGCCTCGCCGGGCTGTAGCCTCAGCTTGGTTTGTTGCTGTGACACAGCAACAGACGGAACAGCAGACGAAGCGGCAGTTGAAACAGACGGAGCAAGGCTGTTTTCCACAACGATGGTGCGTGGACGGCTGTCGTTGTTCCTTACCTCGGTGTTGACATAGACATCAGCACTCTTATCACTGATGTTGGAATAGTGTATGAAGAGACCGCCTCCTGCCACTTTGTTCTCTTCAAGGGCATCGGTGATGGCTACCTTATTCTTGGCAATGAGCCATACGTCGCGGTAGATACCGCCGTGGTAGGCGAAGTCCAGCGTCATTTGTTTCTTGCCAGGAGGGTAGGTCTTGTCGTCGCTGTTGTCGGCTTTGACGGCAATGACAATATCATCGCCTACCTGACAGCCGGAGAGCGAAATGGTGATGGGCAGGTATCCGCCCTCGTGTTCCTTCACCAGCTGTCCATTCACATAGATCGCTTGCTTACCCATGACGGCCTCGAAGTGCAGGGTGACGTCGCGCCCCGCGCACTCCTTTGGCAGACGGAAGTGCTTGCGATACCAGGCTATGCCCTGATAGTTTCGGCAGCCGCTGGCTTCGGCAGGCATCAGTTGAACGCTATGAGGTGTTGAAACTACCTCCCACGACCGGTCGTCGTAGTCCTTTTTCTCAGCACCAGCCATGTCGCCAAGATGAAAACGCCAGCCGGCATTGAAGTTCCACACCAGACGTCCGCTATTCTCCAGGGGGAATAGCCCTGCCACGGAGGTTTGTGCTACTGCGTGACTACATAGTATATAAGCAATAATCAATAAGGCAATGCGACGCATAGGCTCTCAGTATTTATTTAGGGTTATTATAGTCCTCTTTGCTCTGTGAAACAACAGATGAGGCATCATTCCAGTCATCTGTCCGGAAGGAAGACACAGGCAGTCCGTCGTGCATCAGGTCGCCGTCCACCCAGTCGCGCCAGGCATAGCGTACGGCAACGGGTTTCTGTATCTTGTCGCAAACCACATATACGCGGTTTCTGCTCACCCATACCTTGGTAGCAGGACGGAACACCTTGTCCTTTCCAGCCACCTCGAAGTTCTTGGATGTTGTGCCGTGCTCGAAGTAAACCCACTCCTTGCTCCGGTCGAAGGAGATGACAGCGGTATCGTTCTGGAAGGCTACCTCCTTATAGACGGCAAAGTCGGGCAGTCCTTTCACCTCGTAGGTATTCGAGAGTGCCAGGAGTGCCAGTCGCTCACCGGCTTGACGTTTCTTTCTGGGATGGATGCCATATTCCAGACCGGCATCCATCAATACAGCCATACGGGCATTCTCTATCATGCCCTCTGCCTTCAACTGCTGTTCGCGCAGATACGGGCTGCCCTGCCACTGGATAAGTGAGTAGTCGTAGGGCGCTATCTGACAGTAGTAGAAGGGAAAGTTGCCCTGTTTCCAGTCGCTGCGCCATCCCTCCACCATGCGAGCCATCAGGGGTGCATAGAAGTCGTAGCGGGGGATATTGTCCTCGCCCTGATACCAGATGGCACCTTTCATGGTATAGCCTATCAGCGGTTTCAGTTGTCCGTTATAGAGTGCGGTGGGACAGCGTTGCTGCAACTTCTTCACATCCGCTTCCGTAATGGTTTGCTGCACCTTGGGAAATGCCTTGAGCCATTCTGGAGACATCCAGGCCTCACAGGCAGAACCGCCCCATGAGGTGACAATCAGTCCTACGGGCACGTCCAGCGTCTGACGCAGGGCACGACCGAAATAGTAAGCCGTAGCCGAGAAGTCGCGCACGCTGGCGCTGTTGGCTTCATTCCATTGTCCTGTCACGTCCCACTCCGGTGTCAGCGATGCGTGGCGCTTGACGGTGAACAGACGCAGGTTCGAGTCCTTGCAGCGCAGCAGTTCCTCGGTCGTTCCTTCTACGGGCTGCATCTTGAACCCCTTCATCTGCATCTCCATGTTCGACTGTCCTGAACAAATCCATACCTCGCCAATCATCACGTTGTTCAGTATGACGGTGGACTCGTCGGCGATGTGGATCGTGTAGGGACCGCCCGCTTGCGGAGTTTTTACCTTCACTTCGAAGTCACCATGGCTGTTGCTCTTCACCTTGTAGGTCTTGTTGTCCCACGATGTGCTAATGCTCACGGTCTTGTTGGCATCCGCCTTTCCCCAAAGATTACACTCTGAGCGTTGTTGCAACACCATGTTGTCGCTGAAGAACTTAGGCAGTGTCACTTTGGCATTGGCTGTGACAGCCATCAGTGCCACAAGGGCGCAAATCCATTTTCTCATATTTTATTTCTCTACGATTAGTTCTGGTTGTGCAATGAGTCCTGCGGGCAACAGTGCGTCGCCCTTGGTGCGATACTTGGCATTTGTCCAGATGCCCTCATAGGGCGCCTTTCCTGCATCCAGTCCTTTCAGGGCGTTGTGCCATGTGTTCACCACCTCTATCTCTATCTTGTTACTGCCTTTCTTCAGGGCACCTGTCACCTCCACCTCGTAGGGGTAGGTCCATGCGTAGCCGCAGTCCTTGCCGTTCACCCATACGTGGGCAATGTCCTTCACGTCGGGGAATGTTATCCAGGCACGGTTCTTCAGCGCCTTCCTGTTCTTCACCGTCCACTTGGTGGTGTATCGGGCATGTCCGCTGAAGTAGCGCACCTTGTCGTTCGAGTGCTTGCTCCAGTCGAAGGGCGTCTGGTTCTTCAGCGTTACCTTATTCTCCTTGAAAGCGATGTCGTATGTGCCATCGCCACCATCCAATGCAACTTTCACGCGCTCTTTAGGATAGGGATTGGCGTTCATCGTACTTCCAAAGATGACGAATGCCGACTGGTAGGGTGCCAGTGTAAGGCTGCCCTGGAAGGCATACTTGTCATCCGACTGCGGATCGTATATCACACCGCTTTCCTTGCCCTGACGGAAGGAGGGGTTAAAGGTCTGAGTCTGGTTGGTCTGGTTCGACAGGAAGTAAATCTCTTGTCCGTTGTCGTTGCGATGTGTGTAGGCAATACCCTCGGGCAGTGTCACGTCAGGACTGATGCCCTCCAGCATGTTGTGCTGATAGGGCTTGTCAATAATCAGCACTCCCTGTTTGCGCAACTCGTTGATGCGCTTTTTCACTTCAGACGATACCAGCACGCCCTCTGGGATGACCAGAGCCTTGTAGTTGAATGAGCGATACAGCAGGGCGTCTTTGTTCATCGAGTCGTACTGATAGCCATGCAGCGGATTGATCCAGTCCTTCTGGTCGAGGATGCCTGCCGCATGGCGTACGCCTACAGGCGACTCTATCATCGGCTGTCCTGCATTCTCCAGGCGAGCCTTCTCTGCAGCCACGCGCTGGGCACCAAACACACCGGGTAGCATCTTCACCACCTTGTCGGGTGTGAAGGCGCGGATGGGCAGGTCTTCACCCGTATAGACGGCGATGTCCACCACGGGGTGTCCCCTTTGCAGCCATTCCTGACAGCGGGTGATATACTGCACAAACCCTTTGGCTTCACCAAACCATGTCTGGTCGCGTTGGAAGAAGAGCCCGATGCCGTCGAGCGTCATGCCTGGCTTCTTGTCGAGCCATGGGTTATGTGTATTCACATGGAAAAAGAGCCGGTTCATGCCCAGTGCGAAGTTGCGGTCCAGCAGGGGCTTCACTAAGGCTGGTGTCTCGTCCCATACGCCGCGTACTTCGGTGAATCCCTCGGCCTGTACGATGTTCTTGCCGTAGATGTGGGCACCGCTGATGGCATCCAGCATGTCGTTGGGTTTGTCGTGAGTCGGCGAGTTCAGCCAGAACTCACCCATGGGGATATCCACATACTGATAGTGCCTCATGCCGTCCGACATCATGGTGGGTGCCACGCACTCGCTGGACACCTGCACACCATACTTGTGAGCCATCTCAGTCACGGTGGCAAAGAAAGCCTCGTTCTTCAACTCGTCGATAGTCTGGCGCACGTCGCGTAGGATACGCTCGGCATTGTCAATGGGCACGCCAGCCATCACGGGCAATACAGGCAGCAGGTTATAGCCCCTGCGCCGTGCAAACTCGTTGGCAAAGGTGGGGCTCCAGTTCTGGCTGCCACACTCCCAGGAGTCTATGTGCATATATTTGATGACGTCGTGGTGTGGACGCTGCATGAATTTTCCGAACCAGTTCTCTATCTGTTTCTCTACAGCTTTGCGCGAGAACTTGTCACACTCCAGTCCCTTGCCGCCGCCTGCTGTGGCATTGGTATGTCCTGTTGAGGTATATCCCATGCGCAGGATGCGCCAGGTGCCGCCTATCAGACTGATGTCCACCATGTCATCCTTTACCTGGGTGCTGCTTATCTGGTAGAGGTGGGTGCGCTGCTTGCGGTTCAGGTAGTTGGCAGGCATGTCGGGTGCGTCGCGCCATACCAGTCCTGTCTTTCCCTCCCAGCTGTTCACTACGGGCAGTGTACACAGGTGGATGTTCTTTACACGCAACACGGGTTTCCATTTGGCAGCGTCCAGGTCCTCAGCGCCTGGTTCTGTGCCTACGGGAGTCCACTCCAAGCGGAAGTACTTGGCGCGGGTAGGTGGAATGCTCAGTGAAGTGTTGAAGCCCGTGTTCTGCCATCCCTGTCGGGGAGGCGTCAGCTTTGTCACCTCGCGGAACTTCACGCCGTCGTCCGATGCCTTTACGGTGAGTCGCTGGCACTGGATGTTATTGCCCGACGGCTCAATCTCCACGGTGAATATCAGGGTAGGCTTCGGCAGTTCGTACTGTATCCAACAGGGACTGTCGGCACAATATACCCCCTTGTCGTTAACGGTCAGCTCTGGTGAGCAGGTCACCTTCTTGTTGCCCTTCAGCGGATATCTCTGCTGCATGTCGGCATATCTCATGGCAAACGTCTCTACGTTGACGTCCGACACAGGGTAGGCATATACGGCGATGTCCTGATAGTAGTCCTTGTAGTGGGCTGGCTTCGGCATCTTGAAGCGGTGGTGTCCTCCGCGCACAATGGTGTCGCAGAACACGATTTTCTGCATCGACTCCTCGGGTTTGATCCACGGACCGCCAGCCAGTGCGAAACCGTCGCATACGTGGATACCCATGTCCAGGTCCAGTTCGTCGGCTTGTGCCAATGCACAGTCCACCATTTTCCAGAAGTTGTCACTCATGGCGTTAGCCTGTCCCTGGTATTCGGGGTGCTCCTCCGAGCCTCGGATGGGCATCAGGTAGCAGCCGCCCAGTCCTACGTCCTTCATGGCTTTCAGGTCGGCCTTGATACCTTGTTCCGTCACAGCCCCGTACATCCAGTACCAGAATGTCCAGGGCTTTACCGTGTCAGCCATGCTGACGCCTGTTGTAAAGAGTAATGCGAATAGTGCAAAATACAATCTTTTCATGTCATTCAAATCTAAATATTGCGTTAATGTTTCCTTTTCCTTTGCTCCAGTAAGGCTGTGCCGACGGACCGTTGAGGTCGGTGGTGTTCACCTTATTGCGCACGGCGGGGATGGCCTTCAGCAGGGCGATGCCCGTCTCGGGCAGCGTGTACAGGATATGGTCGCGTCCATCGCGTGGCGTATAGACGCCTATCTTGCCGCCCAGCTGTTCTATGCCGAACTGTCCTTCCGCCGTGTTGAACTTCATCCACGAGACGTTGGAGAAGTAGCCCTTGAACTCAGGATACTCGAACGACTCGCCCGGAATGGGATCGTTGTAGTCGTTCTGCCACAGTCCGTACTGCGGACCCTCCTGACGGTTCTGCCAAACGCGGTAAGGACCTTTGCCCACCCATTGCTTCGACTTCATCAGCTGTTCGGGATAGTCGAAGCAGATGCCCATCAGATCTACCACGCCGTAGAAGTTATAGTTGACGCTCATATGCACGCCGCCGTCGTTCAGGAACCGCCACGTCACCTTCTCCAGCGTGCCGTGTTGGTAGTTGGCAACCAGCGTGCTGTCGCTGAGGGTGAATCCGCAGAACGCGCCCTGGTCGGGATATTCCGTATATTCCGTCTTCTTCTTCTCCGCCTGTTTGTCGTCGTGGTTGTAGAAACCGTCCTGCGAGCGGTCGGCACGCTTGGCAGCAACGAACCGCGGCCCGTTACCGAACGACAGTTTCTTGCCGTTTACCATGACCTGCATCAGCCGTCCCGTCTTCTTGCAGAAGGTGTATTGACGAGTGCCGTTCTGAACCATCAGTTGGTTATCGTCCTCTGTATAAGAATACTTCTGGGTGTTCTCTTTCAGATAGGGCTTGTTGAAGTGGGCAAGCTTTGTCCAATGCTTGTTGCTCCACGTGAATATCTCCTTTCCATAGGGGTCTATGGCTTTCAGCTCTATCACGTCGGCATCCGTCCTTTCTATTTTCAGTTGGGCTTTCTCACCTGGTGCAGCATCAGGTGAAGGCAGCTTCACTTCCTTGATCACCTTCACGTCTGTTTTTCCGTATTCAGGCATCTTGAGCAGACGGTAGCTGAACTTGCAGTCTTTCAGGTTCGTGAAGTTATAGCAGTTCTGAATGGTGAAGGCACCGCTGTCAAAGTACAACACCTGCACAGGACTCCACACCTCGCGGATGGTATAGAACGAGCCCTCCTTCTCCATGTGCGGTCCTACGATGCCGTCGGCACCGAAGTTGCCCATGCAGTCCACGATGTTGTTCATATCTGTGCGCACCACACCCTGGTCCATCAGGTCCCAGAGGAATCCGCCTGCACAGCGTGGGTTCGCCATCATCATTTTCCAGTAGTCCTTCAGTCCTGCACCGTGTCCGCCGTCATACAGTCCGTGTAGGAACTCGGTAGGCATGAATATCTCCTTCTGTCGCATGAACTCCGCCGTCTCGCCCCATGAGCGGTAGTGCTTGGTCTCGAAACCGTTGCGGTTAGCCCAGGGGTATAGCACCACGCGCTGCTGTGGGTCCAGTCGGGTGAACACAGGTTCCAGTTCGTAGTTGAAACCTCCCTCGTTGCCGTTGCTCCAGAAGATGATGCTGGGATGGTTCATGTCGCGCGTTACCATTTCCTCTACGATATTCGAACCCGTAATGGTCTCGTGTGCCCAGTGCCATCCCGGCTGCTCACACTCCACATAAAGACCCAGCGAGTCGCAGGCGTCCAGAAATTCTGGATCAGCAGGATAGTGCGACAGTCGTACCGCGTTCATGTTCATCGACTTGATCAGCAGCACGTCCTCAATGTTCTTCTGCTTCGACAGCGTGCGCCCTGTTTCAGGACGGAACGAGTGACGGTTGGCACCCTTGAAGATAACCTTCTTGCCATTGATGAACACACCGTCCTCCTTGTCACCATTATAGGTATGTCTGTATTCGATGGTGCGGAAACCAAACTTCTGCCTTTCCACATGCAGTGTCTTTCCCTCTGCGTTTTTCAGTGTAAACACCGCTGTATATAGGTTGGGCTGTTCTGCGTTCCACGTCTTGATGCCCTTCACGCAGAAGTCCACCTTGCCCAGGTCACTTGCCGTGGTGACGGCAGGACTGCTGGCAACCTTTTTCCCGTTGGCGTCGATGATATCGACACACACAGAACCATTAGGCAATGCACGGTTCAGGAATACGTCTGCCATAAAGCGCCCATCGGCCTTGGCATTGATGGCTACGCGCGCTATGTTCTGTGCCGGTTTGCTGATGATGAACACTGGGCGCCAGATGCCACCGAAGTTCCAGTAGTCTGCACGGCGTTCTGCCAGGTTCACCTGTGGGTTCGTGCTCTCTTTCAGCACCTCCACCTCCAGGCGGTTCTTCTTGTTGCCAAAGAAGATGCGGTCGCTCACGTCGATGGTATGCCGCGTAAAACCGCCCTGATACGTGCCATTGCCTGCCTTGCGTCCGTTTATCTGTACGCGGGCCTCGGTGAACACAGCCTCCAGCACCAGCAGTATCTGGCGACCTTCCCACGCTTTGGGCAGCGTGAACTCGTGTTTGTACTTACCCGTCTCGTCGGCAATGCCCTCGGGTGTCGCCTTTCCGTAGAACCGCATGCCGTATTGGTACGTGCCGAAGCCCTGCAGCTCCCAGCACGAGGGCACACCTATCTTAGTCCATTTCCCACTGTTGCGTCCGTCCGAACACAGGAAGTCCCACTCCACCATGTCGTCACATCCGTGTCCAGAAAGGTATTGTCGCTCCGTCTCTACCGAAGACTGAGCCATCAGCGCCAGCGAACTCGTTAGCGCAGCCAAAAGAAAGATTCGTCTCATCGTATAGCTATACATTAATATTTAATATAAAGACGTTTATGCAGGGGCGATGTCATCAAACAATCAGCCTTCCTGTAAGATGTGCAAAAATACGCAAAAAAATACTGGTACACAAACTTGTGGACCACAAACTTGTGTGCCATTTGCATTTTTTAGGATTTAGAGGGTGTCTGGGATAATCAATAACCCAGGGGTAATGTCATACATTTTATAGATAGATAATACAAAGGCGCAGTGAAAATGGAAGAACGGAATAAAACAAGTTGAACGGACATACAAAAGCTTATTAGGTCCAATAACAAGCATAAAAGGGTTAAAAAAGTGGTGTATTCTTGGACTGCATGTTTTTTTTCTTTGAATAAAAGTTGGTAATAACAATAGTTTTTTTGTATATTTGCAAGCAGAATAACTGATGAAAACAACACTAAGAATTTTAGTCCTCATAATTATTACTACCTGTGTAGTGCTGCTGGCGGCCTGTCATGAAGGTCGTCAGCAGACTTTACCTGTACAGCAGACGATGGACTCTATGAAGATGTGGTATGGTCAGATGCAGGGCGACTCGATGGAAGCAAAGAGCCGGCTGGCAGCTCGTTATCTGCGTCAACATGAGGACGATCATAGCGATGCCATGAGGCGGGTGCGGGCAGAATGGCTCAAGGCAAAAGGTGTGTGGTACTCGGTCTTCGAGGGCATGCCTGACTCAGCCTTGTACTATACCGAGCGAGCTATTGCGGAGATGAACAGGTTAAGCGGCGTTGACGAGCTGCGCATCCTGGCAATGTGTAACCGCGCAGATTTCTACCGACAGTTAGGACAGTTGGACTATAGCGTTGATGGCTACCTGATGGCACTGGAGACCGCCGACTCGTCAGGACTGGCTGAACAGATGAAGATACCGCTCCTCTTGGGCATCAGTACCGCCTATAGTTTTATGGGCGATTATCAGAACAGCGGGTTGTGGTGGCGTAAAACAGGAGAACTGGTTGGAAAGATGGACAAGGGCGACCAGTTCATCTACTACAACAATCTGGGTAACGACCATTATTTCCAGGAGCATTACCAGCCTGCCCGCGACTGTTTCGTCAAGGCTGTGGAGCTGGTCAAGGGTGAAGAGAATAGGAAGTGGGACTATTTTACGGCACTGAGTAATCTGGGCGAGATTTATGTATGTTTGGGACAGGCAGATTCCGCACGGGTATTGATAGCACAGGCCGATAGCTTTTTCCGCAAGGTCAATCTTCCACCTCCCTTATATTATATTGAGACGGAAAAGATTGAACTGACTTTGCTGGAGGGACATACCCAGCAGGCACTACAGATGGTAAACCATTGTGAATTTTCCGATGTCTCGATTCCTGCTGCCAAGCTGTTGCGACTGAAAACCGTCGAGCAGGTCATGAGGAAGACGGGGAACTATCAGCGGGCTTACGAGGCACACCGGCAGCTGCATGCCTTGGAAGACTCGATACAGAACGCCAACGTCCGCATGCAGATGAGCAGTCGCATGCTGCAATACGAGCACGACAAGCGATTGTTGGAGCAACAGCGCACCATCGACTTCGAGCGCATGAAGGGAAACCTCGCCTGGGCCCTGTTTGCAGTGGCATTGCTCGCCATCGGATTGCTCTTCATGCTGATATGGCTATGGCGCAAACGCCAGAAGATGCGCGACATGGAGACAAGACAACAGATAGTAGCCATGCGTATGGAGAACACCCGCAACCGCATTACGCCGCATTTCATCTATAATGCCCTGACTCATGAGATGCTGGCACAGGCGGAAGGGCGCGAGGTCAACCTGGAAGACCTCACCCAGTTGCTGCGCAGGGGTGTCGAACAGGCTGACATGCTGGAAACCACACTGGCTGAGGAACTCGTCTTCGTCGATTATTATGTAGGCATAGAGGCCCAGCAGATGCGCGACAAGCTCACCTATGTCAAGGAAGTCGCCGGCGATGTCGATGTCCGCCAGGTACGACTGCCCGCCATGACTATCCAGATCTTCGTCGAGAACGCCATCAAGCACGGCTTGCGGCGAAAAGGAGGCGTGCTGACCCTTCGCGCCACCCGACAGGGTTCATCCACCCTGATAGAGGTCATAGACAACGGCGTGGGGCTGAACCCCTCCTATCAGGAGCATACCGGCATGCGTGTTGTACGACAGACCATACAGATGCTTAACGAGCATAACCAGCAGCCCATCACCTTCGGCATCGGCAATCTGGAGCAAGGGTGCCGCTCATGGCTGTTGATTCCTGATGATTTTAATTACAACTTAGCTAAGATATGAACAAACAGAAACTGACCAAGGTATTCATCGTTGACGACAACTACGAAGCCGTTGAACTGCTGCGCCACTTGCTGGAGCACGACTATTCCGTCGAGGTGGTCGGCACTGCCGGCGATGCAGAGGAAGCCGCCTCCCAGATTACACAAGCCAATCCCGACCTGATTTTTCTGGACGTGGAACTGCCAACCATGTCAGGACTGGAGTTCTGCACCATGATACAAAACGAGCTGAAACCCGAGACGAAAGTGGTTTTCTACACTGGCTACGACAAGTACATGCTTGAAGCCATCCGGCGCCAGGCCTTCGACTACCTGCTGAAACCAGTCACGAAGCAGGAGCTGAGCCATGTCATGACCCGATACTATGAAGACAAGCTGACGGGCATTCCACCCACGCCCCATTCTGACAGCCGCATGCCCAAGATACTGGTTGTCAATACCCTCAACGAGCACCTCCCACTCTGTCAGTCCGACTGTGCCTTCTTCCGTTACAACCAGGAACACAAGGTGTGGGAAGTCATCTGCATGGATGGCGAGACCTATATGCTGCGCCACCGCACCACCTCCGATGTCATCCTGCACTACTCTGCCGATTTTGTGCAGATTCACAAGCGTTACATCGTCAATGTCAACAACATCAAAAAAATTCAGGGTGCGGTGTGCATCCTGAATGAACCGTTGGAAAGTAACCGTGAGCTGAAAATCAGCAAGAACTTCAAGCACGCCGTGCTGTCCACTTTCTATTCCCTCTGATTACAGCAGGTTCTTGATAGCCGTTTCCAAGTCTTTGATAGTCTGCGAGCGACCCACCAGGTTGTTGTCGCGGTCTATCAGGAAGAACTCAGGCACGCTCCGTACGTTATAGAGGTTCAGCGTCGATGAGTTCGCACCTGCCGTCTCTCTAACGCTAATCCAGGGCAGCGCTGCTGTCTGCGTCTTCCAGAAGTGCTCGTCGCCGTCCAGGCTTACTTGGTAAATCTCCAGTCCAGCCCCGTGGTACTTGTTGTACAGCTCGCGCAGTAGCAGGATGCGTGCCGGCGACTCGTTTGTGGCAAACACGTGGAAGTCCAGCAGCACCACCTTACCCTTCAGGTCCGTCAGTCGGCGCACCTTGCCGTTGTTGTCAGCCAGTGCAATGTCTATGAGCCCCGTCGTCTGTACCTTGCTCGGGTCGATGGCCTGCGCCTGGTTCGCCTCGTTGATGCGCACGTTCTTCATGCCCTCTATCGCTATGTTGTGCAGGTTAGCCCCACGCTCAGCGTTCGGGTAGTGTGCATCCCAGCTGGTAGCTACTGCGGCAAACACCTTGATGTCGTCCTTGTCCGTGCGGGGGTTGAACAGCAGCATGTTACCCATCGTCTGGAACAGGGCGAAGTACGCATACGACTTGTCTGGGTTTGGGAAGATATACTCCTTTTTCACCTCGTCCTTATACTGTCTGATCAGTCCCAGGATGCTGTCGTTCGACTGGTCCACCGTCAGTGCCTCGTCGCTGCTGATGAGGATAGCCTTGCGTTGCAGCTCCATCTGTTTCAGTGCCAGTTCCTTAATCTTCTGGCAGTTCTCCGAGCCCGTCACCTCATAGCCTGTCGCCATTTTCGGGTAGGATGCCTTCACCGTCACTGTCTCTGTCGAGTCTATGGCAATGTTGATAATCTGGTCGCTGATGCGCAGACGGTAGAACTCTGGTCCCTCCGTCGCCTCACCGCTGAAGCTGAATTTTCCGTCCGCAGTCAGTTTCACGCTGTCTATGACGTTCAGCTCGCTGATGCCCACATTCTCCAGGTAGAGCACTGAGTCCTTCGCCTCTGTTATCTCTCCTTCCACATGGAATTTCCTGTCGCTACACGACGCCATGCCCAGCACGGCCATCGCTATCATTACATATTTCTTCATTGTTGTTTTCAGGTTGTTTCTTTCAATTTGGTTGCAAAGGTACGAAAATTTTTCTAACTGCCAAGCCTGGCAGCCAAGATTTCTTATCTTTCCGAGAAATCTATTGTACCATCAGGTCAGACTAGTCCTTCTTCGTGATATGAGTAATAATGTCCGTCAGTGATGATGACGTGGTCAAGGAGATGGATGCGCATGATGTCGCAAGCGTTCTTGAGGTTGTTTGTCAATAGGTTGTCCATCTGACTGGGGCGCAGATTGCCAGAAGGGTGGTTATGGCAAACGGCCAGGATGGTGGCATTAGCCAGTACGGCTTCACGCATGATGATACGGATATCGACAGCCACCTCGGTGATTCCTCCGTGTGAGATGCGTAATTTCTTGATAAGGCGGTAGTTCTGGTTCATCAGTAACAGCCAGAACTCTTCCACGTCCAGATCCTGCATCAGGGGGTGCATGTGGTTGTAGATGCGTGTGGCTGTTCCCAGGTCGGGACGTTCCTCGGGGGCTTCCATCTGGCGTCGTTTCCCTAGTTCGCAGGCAGCGAGTATGGTGATGGCCTTGGCCTCGCCGATACCGTTGTAGTCACAAAGCTGATGGATGGTCATCTTGCCCAATGTGTTCAGGTTGTTGTTACAGTCATTCAAGATACGTTTCATGAGAGTAACAGCATCCTCCTTTGCCGAACCGGAACCGACAAGGATAGCCAGCAACTCAGCGTCGCTGAGCGCTGACGGTCCTAGTCGCATCAGTTTTTCACGGGGACGGTCTTCCTCTGCCCATTGGTTGATGTTCAGCTTGTCCATCTCTTATCTCAACTTTCCGCTAAACAGTGACTCCAGGAATCCGATGCCATAGCCGATGAGTTGTACGAAGACGGCAGCAACGGCGAGGAAGCCTACCTTGAGGCTCTTGGACTGGATGCTGGAATCGATGAGAATGAGCAGGGCATAGAGCAGCAGCAAGGTCAGCGAGAGCCCGCAAGTGAACGGGGCCAGCAGCAACAGGCCCAGGCAGCCCAGCGTGAACACGGAGGGCAGGGCATGGACGGGCTTGAGGGCCTCGGGGTACATACGCCACAGATTGACACGGGCATAGCCGCTGTTATAGACCTGGCGCCAGAACTTTTTGAAGTCGGTACGGCGCTTGTGCCACACCCACGCATCGGGAAACAGCCGGCAAGTGTAGCCGGCACGGAAGATGCGGAGGGAGAAGTCGATGTCCTCGCCATAGAGCGACATCTTCGAGAAGCGCGTCTGCGAGAAGCCGCCCAACTTGAGGTAGGCCTCACGACGGATGCCGAGGTTGAAGGAACGGGGATAGAACTTGTCCAGCTGCTTCTTGCCTCCACGGATGCCTCCAGTAGTGAAGAACGACGTCATAGCGTAGGAGATGGCCTTCTGGACGTCGGTGAAAGACTCGTGGGCTGCATCGGGACCGCCAAAAGCGGTGATTTCATCACCTAGTGAAGAGTGAAGAGTGGTGAGTGAAGAATCGACGGCAGCCATATAGCCCACGGGCAGCACGACATCGGAGTCGAGAATGATGACATACTCACCCTGGGCACGCTCCACACCGTAGTTACGGCTGGGACCGGGTCCGGAGTTGTCCTTGAAGTAATAATGCAAGTCAAGGATGCCTGCGTACTTGTCGCAAACATCCTTGCAAGGGATTTTAGACCCGTCCTCTACAATAACCACCTCGAAGTCCTTACAGGTCTGGGTGCTGAGGCTCTCCAGCAGTTCGGCAACCTCGTCGGGACGATTATAGACGGGTACAATAATTGAATATTTCATATTCATGAATTGAGAATTGAGAATGGAGAATTGAGAATTATGATTACTGCTGCCCTGAGGCATGTCATCATTCTCAATTCCCAACTCTCAATTAGCAATTATTCTTTGGCTCTTGCCAAATAAGAACCGTCGCGGGTGTCAACCTGGATGAGGTCGCCCTCGTTGATGAACAGGGGTACGCGAACCTCTACACCAGTCTCGAGCGTTGCGGGCTTGAGGGTGTTGGTAGCGGTGTCGCCCTTGATGCCAGGCTCAGAGTGGGTTACCTTCAAGATGGTCTTTACGGGCATCTCGGCATAGAGGATGGTACCATCGGTGGTGTCGCTCACTACAGATACGACGTCGCCTTCCTTCATAAATTCGTGACCGATAACGAGGTCGTTGGCAATGGGAATCTGCTCGAAAGTCTCCTGGTTCATGAAGATGCGGCCTTCCTGATCCTCATACAGATACTGATAGTCGCGGTGCTCGATGACTACGTCCTCCAGCTTCTCGCCGATGTTGTAGCGACGCTCCAATACACGACCGTCTGTGACGTTCTTCATCTTAATGTTCATGATGGTGTTACCCTTACCTGGCTTGCGGTGCTGGAAGTCGATGCAAACCCAGATGGCACCGTCCATGCGAATGGCGGTTCCTTTCTTAATGTCTTGTGAATTAATCATATAATTATGCTATATTAATAATGTAATTATCGCTTTTTCGGCTGCAAAGATACGAAATAATTCATAATTAATAATGCATAATTCATAATTTTTTGGGAAAAACTTGCGTATTTCGAAAATAATGCGTAATTTTGCACCCCGAAACTTTAGTTTTCGGAGTGCGAAGACAGGCTGCACCTCAGCAAAAAGCTAGCTTTCTGCGTTCGGTTTGCACTGTCTTTATCAGCCCGAAACTCTAATTTTCGGAGAAGATATTGTCGAATAATAACAAATAAATAAAGATAGAACGATGAAAAGAACATTTCAGCCGCACAATCGTCGCCGCGTTAACAAGCATGGTTTTCGCGAGCGCATGGCAACGAAGAATGGCCGTCGCGTACTGGCTTCTCGCCGCGCTAAGGGTCGTAAGAAGTTAACTGTATCTGACGAGCATCACGGAAAGTAAATCCTGACTAAGTCTCAGTGATAAGAATTGGGTATGTTTTTAAGAAATATACCCAATTTTTTTTGTATTGTCGAGAATTCTTCGTACTTTTGCTCCTTAGAATCAATTAATAGGATGTAAAAAAGAAAAGAAAGCGTGAAAGAATTCTTTGGTAAAGTGTTTCGCAACTATATAGTACGCCACTTGATGGCTATGGCACTGGTGGTTATCCTGCTGTGTGTGGGTGTAGGCATCGGCCTGGACTACTATACACACCACGGCGAGGGTATTGTGGTGCCCGACCTGAAGGGCATGGGCTACGACAAGGCGTGTCGCCTGCTGGCAGAGCGCGGGCTGGATATCGTGGTGAGCGACTCAGGATACAGCAAGCTGTTGCCTGCCAATAGTGTGCTGGCTCAGACGCCTGCCTTCGGACAGAAGGTAAAGCAGGGACGCATCGTCTATGTGACAATCAACTCGCCCCACTCGCCGACGTTTGCCGTTCCTGACATCGTGGACAACTCGAGTGTGCGCGAGGCAGAGGCCCGTCTGCAGGCGATGGGGTTCCGGCTGACGGAACCACTGCTGGTGGACGGTGAGAAGGACTGGGTGTACGGCATCCTATGTCGCGGACGCAGAATCTCCAACGGTGACCGCATCACCATGGACTACCCGCTGACACTGATGGTGGGCAAGGGGACCATCGACGAGTCGGAGGACGTGGAGATCATCGACTCAGTCGCTGAGGTTGACGAGTTCGTCGAGGTGAGCGCGCCTTAAGGCGCTAGTGAATAGTGAATAGTGAAGAGTGAAGAGTGAATAACGAGGAAGAACTGGACGATATAGAGCTCTATGAGCACATGCGCATGGAGGTAGACGCAGGGCAGGTGCCTGTGCGTATAGACAAGTATATGTCGGAACACCTGCCGCACCAGTCGCGCAACCGCATCCAAAAAGCTGCGGATGCCGGCTTCATCCAGGTAAACGGACAGCCCGTGAAGAGCAATTACAAGGTGCGTCCGGGCGACGTGGTGACGCTGATGATGGACCGTCCGCACTACGACACGACGATAGAGCCTGAGGAGATACCGCTGGACATTGTCTATGAGGACGAGGCACTGATGGTCATCAATAAGCCGGCGGGCATGGTGGTACACCCAGGAGTGGGAAACTTCCACGGAACGTTGGTGAACGCTATCGCCTGGCACCTGAGGAACCTGCCCAGCTACGACCCTAACGATCCTTCGGTGGGACTGGTACACCGTATAGACAAGGACACCAGCGGACTGCTGGTTGTGGCTAAGACACCCGAGGCGAAAACGGAGCTGGGTGCCCAGTTCTTCAACCACGACACGCACCGCTCGTACCAGGCACTGGTATGGGGTAACTTCACGGAGGACACTGGGCGCATAGAGGGTAACATAGGACGTGACCCGAAGGACCGTCAGCGCATGGCGGTGTTTCCCCCTGGGTCGGACATCGGTAAGAGTGCCGTGACGCACTACCGTGTGTTGGAGCGCTACGGCTATACCACGCTGGTGGAGTGTAGGCTGGAAACGGGACGCACCCATCAGATACGTGCCCACATGAAGCATATAGGACACCCGTTGTTTGCAGACGAGCGCTACGGCGGCATGGAAATTCTAAGGGGCGAGCGAACGGCATCGTACAAGGCGTATATACAGAACTGCTTCAAGTTATGCAACCGTCAGGCGTTGCATGCCCGCACGCTGGGCTTTGTACATCCTGTCACTCATGAGCAGATGGACTTTACCAGTGAGCTGGCAGCCGACATGAAATCATTAATAGAAAAATGGAGAATTTATAAGATATGAAACAATTAAAACGCAACATTGCCATCGTATGTGGTGGTGACTCTTCTGAGCACGACGTATCGCTGCGCTCAGCACAGGGTCTTTATTCGTGGTTTGACAAAGAGCGATACAACGTGTATATCGTGGATGTGAAAGGACAGGACTGGCACGTGGAACTGCCTGGCGGTATCACTGCCAAGATAGACCGCAACGACTTCTCGTTCGTGGAGGACGGCAAGGCGAAGCTGTTCGACTATGCCTACATCACCATTCACGGTACACCAGGTGAGAACGGACTGCTGCAGGGATATTTCGACCTGGTGGACATCCCTTACTCGACGAGTGGTGTGCTGGTGGAGGCGATGACCTTCGACAAGTTTGTGCTGAACCAGTATCTGCGCGGCTATGGGGTGGCTGTGGCTGACTCAATGCTGATCCGTCGCGGCTACGAACACCTGGTGAGTGAGGACGAGATAGAACGCCGCATCGGCATGCCGTGCTTCGTAAAACCTGCCACCGACGGCTCCAGCTTCGGCGTGAGCAAGGTGAAGGACAAGGACCAGCTGGCTCCAGCCCTGCGCAAGGCGATGCTGGAGAGCGACGAGATCATGGTGGAGCAGTATCTGGAGGGTACGGAGATAACCATCGGGTGCTACAAGACCAGCCAGAAGGAGGTGCTGCTACCTATCACGGAGGTGGTGACGAAGAACGAGTTCTTTGACTACGACGCGAAATACAACGGACAGGTGGAGGAGATTACTCCTGCCCGCATCAGTGAGGACTGGGCACGCCGCGTGCGCGAGATTACCAGTCACATCTACGACATCCTGCACTGCAACGGCATCATCCGCATAGACTATATCATCTCGAAGGAGGGTAAGATACGCATGCTGGAGGTGAACACCACGCCGGGCATGACGCCTACCAGCTTCATTCCCCAGCAGGTGAAGGCCGCAGGGCTCACCATGACGGACGTACTGACGGACATTGTGGAAAATCAGTTCTAAATGCGGGCAGAGCCCTAGTGAAAAGTGAACAATGAAAAGGGAAGAGTTTGACGAGATAAGGCCTTACGAGGAAGGCGAGATGAAACAGGCGTTCGAGGAACTGCTGGCTGACCGACAGTTCTCACACCTGTTGAAGGGCTTTGTGCCCTGGTTGCCCAAGGGAGTGCGCAACGGACTGCTGAGACTGCTGTTTACGGGTATCAACACGCCGCTGGACTTCCAGAAGCGATTTATGAAACCCGTAGTGAAGCATATCATCCGCAAGCATACCGACGGCTGTACCTTTGACGACCAGGCATTGCCTGCGGACAAGGCGAACCGCTATACCTTCCTGTCGAACCACCGTGACATCGTGCTCGACTCGGCCTTCCTCGACGTGATGCTGGTAGCCAATAGTTATCCCACCACGGTGGAGATTGGCATCGGCGACAACCTGCTGATCTATCCCTGGATCAAGCGACTGGTGCGCATGAACAAGGCGTTTACCGTGCGCCGCGGACTGACGGCCCACGAGATGATGCGCTCCAGCCAACTGATGAGTAGCTATATCCACTATGCCGTGACACAGAAACACGAGAACATCTGGATAGCTCAGCGCGAGGGACGTGCCAAAGACTCAAGTGACCATACGCAAGACTCGGTGCTGAAAATGCTGGCGATGGGCGGCGAGGGTGGCTTTGCCGACAAGTTGCGCGATTTGAACATCGTGCCGCTGACCATCAGCTATGAGTTCGACCCGTGTGACTACCTGAAAGCACAGGAGTTCCAGCAGAAGCGCGACAACCCTGCCTTCAAGAAAAGCAAGCAGGACGACCTGGACAACATGAAGACGGGCATCTTCGGCTATAAGGGACGGGTTCATTACCAGTGTGCCGCTCCTCTCAATACGTGGATAGACGAGTTGGGCAGTCTGCCGAAAAATGAGTTCTTCGCAGCACTGAGCCAGCGTATAGACCGCGAACTGCACAAGAACTACCGGCTGTATCCTTGCAACTACATCGCATTGGATATGTTAATTCAGAATGGAGAATTGAGAATTGAGAATTCTGATATGTCCCAACTCAGCAATCACTATACGGCGGCTGACGTGCAACGCTTTGAGAAATACTTGGCAGGACAGATGGAGAAAATCAACATTCCCAACAAGGACGAGGCATTCCTGCGTGAGCGACTGCTGACGATGTATGCCAATCCCGTCCGTAACTTCATGGCAACACTATGAGAAAGTTACTGGCTCTCCTGATGACAGCCTGTCTGTTCGGCGCATGTGAGACGGACAGCTACGACAAAGGCGAAGGGAAATACTCGCTGATGCAGGCCGACTTTGCTGAACTGACGGTGAATAGTGAGAAAGAGGGTACGTTGTTCCTGACCGACGAGGGCGAGCAGTACCGGTTCGAGACACCGGTGACGGCCTCGTGGATACAACGCCCGGACACCATGTACCGTGCCATCGTCTATTTTAACAAGAAGGACGACGGTGTGGCTCAGGCGGTGGCTATAGGACAGATGGGTGTGCTGCACCCCATTGAACACGGACAATTCAAGGAACAACCCCAGGACCCGCTGGGCGTGGAGAGCGTATGGCTGACACGGAATGGGAAGTACATCAACATGGGACTGTTGCTGAAAAACGGATATGAAGAGGACAAGGAGGGCACGCACGCTATGGCTCTCTGCCAGGATACCGTGCTGGTGAACGCTGACCTGACGCGCACTGCCTACTACCGCCTGTTGCACAGCCAGGGCGACGCACCGGAATACTATACCAACAGACGCTATGTCAGCATACTGCTTCCCCAGGACCGTCCAGACAGTGTGCGACTTTCGATACACACCTACGGGGGTACGCTGGAGAAGCTGTTTGCGCTATAAAAATCTTTTTCCTTATTTTCCTGATTCTGCAAACTGACGGAAGTAGCCGAGGCAGACATCACGCCACTCACGGGCGTTCTCTACCTGGTGCAGCAGTCGGTCGTCCACCTCACGCCAACGCTGCTCGTCAACGTAGTGGCGAAGCTTGTTATGCCACAGGTTTTGTGTACCCTCTGTCCAAAGCACCCCTTTGTTATAGTGGTATTGCAACGACTCCCACAGGGTGCTGCCGTCCTTCATCCGGTACGTCCAGGGCACACGGTGGAACCATAGGAGCAGGTTCTCGGGACAAGTCTTGAGGTCGTCGTAAAGACGTGCCATCTCCGGGCGGTACTGGCTCGTAGCATCGGTACCGGTATGGGAGCGGTCGAAGCCGATGCTGTCCTTGCTGGCCTTATGGTAATAGACGGGGCACCACTCCAGCGGATAGGAGGCGATGAAGCCGTCGGGCTCAGGACCGTAGTGGTGATCGAACTTGAAGATGTGGTGCAGGCCCAGAGGCATCATGTAGTTGACACAGGCCTCGCGGCTCTCCTGCATCATCTTCGTCACCATCTTGACAAATCGTGCATCGGGGGTGAAGGTCTGCTGAATCCACTCCTTGGCAATAGCCTCTGAGGAGAGGTCAGGGTTCCACGCCAGACGTCCGAAGGCGTACCAGTTGGCTTGTGAGAAATGGTGACCGCACCAGTTGCGGTCCTTACCGATGTTGGCAACACCGGCAATGCCCTTCAGCTGCCGGGCAGGGACGAAGGAGAAAAATTCCTTCCACATGGGAGCGAGATAGACCAGGTGTCGCGACTGTCCCAGATACTCCTGGGTAATCTGTAGCTCTACCATATTGGGTGTCTGCTTAATCTGGTCGAAGATGGGGCTGTAGGGCTCACGCGGCTGGAAGTCCAGAGGGCCGTTCTTGGTTTGCAGGATGACATTGTCGCGGAACAGTCCGTCTAGGGGCTTGAATTCCGAAACGGCCTGCTTCACACGGTCTTCGCCTTTGTGGTTGGCACCATAGACAAAGCAGCGCCACATGATGATGCCACCATAGGGTTTCACAGCGTCGGCAAGCATGTTGGCACCGTCGGCATGGGTGCGTCCGAAGTCGCCAGGACCGGGCTGTCCCTCGCTGTTTGCCTTGACGAGGAAACCTCCGAAGTCGGGTATCAGCTTATAGATCTCCTTTGCTTTCTTCTTCCACCAGCGGGCTACCGACTTGTCCAACGGGTCGGCGGTCTTGGTAGCCTTCAAAGCCATAGGGGTGGCAAAGTTGATGCTCAGAAATACCTTGATATGATAGGGACGAAGAAGGTCGGCTATCTTCTTCACCTCCTTGAGATAGGGGGTGGTGAGCATGTTGGGCGATGCATTGACGTTGTTAAGCACAGAGCCGTTGATGCCTAACGAGGCATTGGCACGGGCATAGTCGCGAATAAGCTGTTCGTTCAGGTGGAACCACTCGAAGATGCTCTCACCGGCATAACCACGCTCGATGGAACCGTCCAGGTTGTCCCAGTGGTTCAGCAGTCGCAGGGGGAAGACGGGGTGTGACTCCTTGTTCTCGCCGCGAAGCAAGGCATAGGCTCCGTAGAGCAGTCCTGCCTCGTGGTGGGCTGTGAGCGTTGTGCCATCGAAGCGGAAGCCGTCGTCGTCGGGCATCGAGGCGTCGAGGCGCAGGGTAATGTCACGCCCTTTGTAGTAGGTTTGTAACTCTTGGCGCACGATGTCGATGGTAGGCGACTGAAGTTCGCACGAGACGTTCGCCTGATGGACGGGTTGGTAACGCAGCCAGAGCTGATGACCGTCTTCGGCTGCAGCATGCAGACTGAAGAGGGTGAATAGTGATAACAGAATTTTTTTCATTGTATAGTGATAATTTTACATGGTGCCCAAAACCAGAAGGTTGATCCCTTGCCTACCTCGCTGGACATGCCGACACGTCCGTTGACGGCATCGAGGATGGCTTTACAGATGGAGAGTCCCAGTCCTGGTGTCTCTTGTTGTACAAAGGTATGCTGATCGGTTAACAAAGCAAAGATATTGTTTTTCAGGTCTTCGGGGATGCCTTCGCCTGTATCGGTGACGGCAAAGTATAGGCCGTTGTCCTGTTGCCGGTATTCTATGGTGATGGAGCCCTGCGAGGTGTGACGGATGGCATTGCTCAACAGGTGCATCATGACATGACGGAACATGCCGGCATCGATTTCAGCAACACATTGCTGATGCGGGCTTTCAATCTTCAGTACTACCTCGTCCTGCTGACGGTGCTCTACCTCGCTCTTGTAACTTTCCAGCAGCTCCCTGATGTCGGCAGCGACACGGGTGAACTGCACTCCGCCGCCTTCGATGTTGGAGAGTTCCAGCAGCTCGTTGATGAAATAGAGCAGCTGCTTGCCATTGGTGTTAATCTGGGTGAACATCTGCTGGCGGTCCTCGGCAGAGATACCGTTATCGTCCTGATAGAGTAACTCGCTGAAACCGATAATAGCATTCAGCGGGGTACGCAGGGCATGGCTGACATTAGCGAGGAAGACCGTTTTCAGCTGATCCGACTTCTGGGCACGGCGCATCTCGATATGGAGACGCTTGTTATGGCGACGCTGCATGAACAGTATCAGCAGCAGGGTGAGACAGACAACCCCTCCTACCAGCCACCAGAACCATTGGGGTAGATGGAATCCGTCAAGATGGGTGATATAGTCGCCATAGATATCGTCGATGGTACCTTCCTTATCCATCTTCAGTAACTCGCGGTCAATGGCGTCAATGAGCTTGCGGTTATGGCTCACATAACAGTACTCGCGGGGCGTAAGCGTCAGGTCTTCTGCCGTGAGGTTCGTCAGGTGCAAGCGATGGATATGGTACTTTGCCTGGTAGCGGAAGCAGATGACGGCATCGTACTCGCCTGCCGACAAATCCTGCAAGGCCTTGGGGAGGTCGCGCACCACATGGAGCTCGGCACCGGCCTTAGTCAGCGTGTCGGTAATGGGGCGACTGGACATATAGGCTATCTTCTTGTCCTTGATCTGACGCATGTTGAACTGGTCAGCATCTTTATGGTCATTGCGATAGACGACCTGATAGTATAGTTTGAAAACTGCGCGGGAGTAGTTGATGAGCGACTGGCGGTAGGGTGAGAAAACCATCATAGCCAGATCGACACGACCTTTAAGTACATCGCCGCTGATGGCTTCCCACGTGTTGGGACGATAGGTGTAAGGCACGTTGAGACGCTGCATCAACGTCTGTGTCAGTTCTACATCCAGTCCTTTAGGCAAGCCTTCCTCATCGACATACTGCAAGGGGGCATAGTCCAGGTCAAGCCCAATCACAAGGGGTTTGAACTTAGAGTAGCCTAAGTTGTCAGCATGGACAGCCAGCGTGGCAGCAATGGTCAGTAGTATTATGGCCAGTTTTCTCATCGGCTACAAAGATACAAAGAAAAAAGAGAGGACACCAACATTTTTTATTATAAAATGTTAATGCCCCCTCAGAATGATAGTATAAACAATGATGATCCAGCGGGTTATTCGTGAACGTAGAGGTCCCAGCCCAGGTAGGTCTCGATGGCTTCGTTCAGGATGTCAACCACATCGGTGCGGCACATGGCTACGTGGTGCTCGAAACCGTTCTTGCAGATATACTTCATCAGTTTCTGCAGATTGTCGACTTTCGTAACGGCAATACAGCCGTCCATGCCGTAGGGATCGTTGGTAAGCTGACCCTTGCCCAGATAGGCCTTGATGCAACCCTTCGGGTCGTCTGTAGAGATACGGAAGAAGGTGAAGGGACCTTCGGAAACCTTGGCATAGACAGCACCGAAGGTATTGATCTTGCCCAACGTTCTGCCCAGCACGCCGAGGGCACCGAGTTTAAGGTCACCATTGCCTACAAACTGCTTGGGGAAGTTGCCGCAGTGGGTACATACACACTTGTTGCGGTCTTCGGCGAAGTTGTTGTTCCAGTCGAGCAGGGCAGGAGCGTTCTGGGAAGCTAGCGAGAGGGCATACATAGAGACGGCACCGGCGAGGTCGGTCTCACAGGCAGCAGGAATGAGCTTGTCTGAGAGCATCGACATGGTGACGCAGGGAGCGCAGCCGTAGTTCTGCTCCAGCGAGTCCCAGCACTGGATAGCCACCGCCTGTACGTCGTTAGCCTCTATCCAGTTTTCGACTGCCACGCTGAACTTAGCCTGCAGGCCCAGTTTTTCCTTGTAGTTGTCGGGCACCTTGGCATAGTTGCAGGTGCGGTTGCACATCTCGATGAACTTCGGGTCGTCGTCCTTGATCTTCTGGGCAGCATAGAGAATCTCAGAGAGGTCGGCAGGAACCACCGTGATGCCTGAGCGCTGCAGCAGTTTCTCGGAGGCACGACAGGTGTTGAAGCCCAAGGGGCGCGTACCAATCTGACCCAGGCGACAGTGACGCAGTCCGTTCACCACGCGGCAGATGGCTGCAAACTTGTCGATGTCCTTTTTCAACAGCGGGTCGAATATAGAATAGGTGTGTAGCGTGGTGTCCGTGAAGGGAATGCCATACTGGTAGAGGTTGTTGCATACGGAGATTTTTCCGCAGAAGGCATCACGACGTGAGTCGAGGTCCACCTTGTCGTTCTCGTCGTCACAGGCCTGTACCAGAACGGGCACGTTCAGGTCGGCATCGCTGATGGCATTGATGATGCCAATCTCGAAACCGAAGTTAGGCAGCGATACGATGATGCCGTCAATCTCGTCACGATGGGCACGGAACTGCTTTGATACCTTCAGTCCGTCTTCGCGGGTCTCGATGCTCGAACTGCCTGTGGGGGTAGCATCCTCAGGCAGGATGATATACTCGTAGCCTCCCTCGTCGAGGGTTTTCAGCAACTGCTTACGTACGTCCTTAGCCAGTTCTGAGTTAAAATAGGCGCGTGTTCCGATAATCACGCCAAAACATGTCTTTCCGTTTTTCATATTTGTTTTGTTTTAGTTATTTGATCAATTGGTTTACCGCATTGCGCCAGCCCTGATAGAGCGTGTTCTTCTGCTCATTGGGTTGAGGTTGGATGACTTGTGTCACCTTGCGCAGGCCTGCTACCTCGTCGAAACTGTTCCACACACCACGGGCAAAGCCATTCATGATGACAGCGCCGAGTGCTGAGGCATCGTCCACCTCCGTACAAACCACGGGGGTGTCGAGCATATCAGCCTGGAACTGCATGAGGAACTTGTTCTTGGTAGGTCCTCCGTCAGCACAGATCTCGCTCAGGCGACCTCCTGTGGCACGAGCCATCACGTCTATCAAGTCCTTGATCTGGTAGGCAATGCTCTCCAGGGCAGCACGCAGGAAGTGAGCCTTGGTGGTAGCGAAGGTCAGTCCGAAGACGGCTCCTTTCACGTTGCTCTGCCACCAGGGAGCTCCCAGTCCTGAGAAGGCGGGCACGATATACACGCCACCATTGTCATCGACGCTGGTAGCCAGTGCCTCCATCTCTGCGGGATGACCTACCAGTTGCAGTTGATCGGCAATCCACTTGAGGGTAGCCCCCGTGCTGTAAATGTTGCCCTCGAAGCCGTAATAGGTCTTGCCAAAGGCCGAGAAGCCTACACTGGTTACCAAACCTTCGGGGGCAGCCTTGGGTTCCTCGCCGATGTTTACCATCACGCTTGAACCTGTGCCGTAGGTCACTTTGCCCGAACCCTTGGTAAAACACATCTGTCCCACCAGGGCACCATGTGAGTCGCCCAGCACACCGGCTATCTGGATAGGCTCTGGGAAAATGCCCTCCACGGTTGTCTCACCATAGACGGCATCACAGGGAAGGATGGTTGCCATCATGGAACGGGGTATGTCGAACAGTTTCAGCAGGTCGTCGTCCCAATCCAATGTGTGGATATTGAACAACATGGTGCGCGAGGCATTCGTATAGTCCGTGGCAAAGGTCTTGCCTCCTGTGAGTTTCCAGATGAGCCACGTCTCGATGGTACCCATCAGCAGTTCTCCGTTCTCGGCAGCCTGGCGGGCTCCCTTTACGTTGTCGAGCAGCCATTTCACACCACTTGCAGAGAAGTTGGGGTCTATCAGCAGACCGCTCTTGTCGAACACCTGCTTGGCATAGCCCTTCGAGCGTAACAGTCGGCAGAGCTCTGCCCCTCGTGTGTCTTGCCATACCACTGCATGGGCGATGGGCTTACCCGTCGTCTTGTTCCATACCACAGCGGTCTCGCGCTGGTTGGTGATAGCCAGGGAGAACGTGTAAGGAACCAGCGAATAGTGTAAATCAACTTCTGCCATCAGTTTGCGGATAGCCTCTACCATGTTCTGGTAGATTTCCTCTGCGTCGTGCTCCACCCATCCTGTCTGGGGATAATACTGGTGGTGATCGACATTGGTGCGAGCAAGCACCTTGCATTGCTCGTCGAAAAGCAGGGCTTTTGTTGACGAGGTGCTCTGGTCAATAGCAATGAATCGCTGTGCCATTTCTTATTTCTCATTTATAAAACTGATCACGGCTTTTGCCACACCTTCTGCATCCATACCGTAGTGGTGGAAGATTTCGGCGTTGGTACCATGAACGACGTTCTCGTCAGGAATACCGATGATGCGAACGGGAACGGGATGCTCGCTGAGCGTCTCACAAACCATAGCACCTAAGCCACCGTACTGTGAGTGCTCCTCGACGGTGACGATGCGTCCTGTCTCACGGGCAGCCTTCTTGATAGCCTCCTCGTCGAAAGGCTTGATCCACGAGCAGTCCAACACACGGGCTGAGATGCCCTGTTCTTTCAGCTTCAGACCTGCTTGCCAGGCGTGATAGACGGTCTCACCGGTAGCCACGATGGTGACATCGGTACCGTCCAGTAGCTGGATAGCTTTGCCTACTTCGAAGCGGAAGTCGTCGTTCTCATAAACATCGGGCACGGCGGCACGGCCTACACGGACGTAGCAGGGTTTATTGAAATCAACCAGGAATTTCACCAGTTTCTTCGTGAAACGCCAGTCGGAGGGCAGACAAACGGTCATGCCTGGGAAGGTGCGCAGCGCTGCAATGTCGTGCAGCGAGTGGTGGGTAGCACCCAGTGCGCCGTATGCTACACCACCTGATACGCCCAAGATGGTGACTGGGTTCTCTGAATAGGCCAGATCGACCTTGACCTGTTCCAGCGAGCGAGCCACATAGAAGCAGGCAGGCCCGCAGCAGAACACCTTTTTGCCCGAGTGTGCCAGACCGGCCGAGATGCCTACTGCATCCTGCTCGGCAATGCCACACTCCACAAACTGACCGGGTAGTGCCGAGGCATAGTCGCCCAGGGTAACGGAGCCACGGGCATCCGTCGTTACGGCAATAATATCTTTGTCCTCACGTGCTAGTTCCAGCAGCGTGTCGGTAAACTGTTTCCTACATGCAATCATCTTCTTAGCCCTCCAATCCTTTAATTCTTTCTTCGATTTCCTTGACAGCAGCCTTGCACTGCTCTTCGTTCAGCACGCCGTGGTGCCACTTGGCGATGCCTTCCATAAACGAGACGCCGCGTCCCTTTGTGGTGTTTGATACCAGTAGGTGAGGCTTCTTGTTCGTGTAGTCGATGGCATCGAAGGTCTTCACAATGTCTTCCATTGAGTCGCCATTCATTTCGATGACGTCCCAGCCGAAAGCGCCCCAGCGCTCCTTGATGCAGTCGATGGGCATGACGTCCTCCGTGTTGCCGCTAATCTGCAGATGGTTACGGTCGATGATAGCCACCAAGTTGTCCAGCTGGTACTTGTGACCTGCCATGGCAGCCTCGTAGATAGAGCCTTCACCCTGTTCGCCGTCGCCCATGAGCACATAAGTGCGGTAAGATGGTGTGGCATTGTCTGGCGTGGTAAGATAAGCATTGCGGTTCATCTTCTCGGCAATAGCCATGCCGATGCCAATGCTTAGTCCGTGTCCCAGTGCACCGGAGTTGACCTCGATGCCTGGCACCTCGATGGTGGGATGCCCGGAGAGGATGCTTCCGAACTGTCCCAACGTGTCGAGCACTTCGGGTTTCAGGAATCCCTTAGCCTCCAGGGTGACGTAGAGTGCCTCTACGCAATGACCCTTCGAGAGTACGAAACGGTCTCTCGTGGGAGCTTTGGGCTCTGCGGGGTTCAGGTTCTTCATCACGTGGAAATACAGTGCCGTCATTACGTTTAGGCACGACAGGTCGCCACCGATGTGGCCTGCTTTGGCGGCATAAACCACCTCCACCAACCGTTTGCGGTTCTTTTCCGCCAACAGTTCCAATTCTTTGACAGATGTCAAAGCGACTTCGTCGGTTACTTTGATGTTCATAGTTCTTTAAGTATATATACCTTTTATTATATATATAGGATGCACGAAAATGGAAATTGTCATCATTTTAAGGTGGGAAAAGCGTTAGGTTTCAAGAATTCTTCGTATATTTGCAGCATGAAACAACTCGGGGTCTTGTTTATAGCCGTTTTCTTCGGAATTGCCGCACTGCTTGCCGTTTCTTGTTGTAAGCAGCGTGAGCAGCAGGTGCAGAAGATTTCGGATGCCGACGTGCAGCTGGACAGGGTTCATCAGGCTCACAACTACGACAGTCTGCAGTTGCTGGTTGACAGTTTTAGTGCGGCAGGTGCCCTTTCCGATATCAAGACGAACTATTGGTTGGGCTATGTGCACCAGCGCAAGGGTCAGCAGCGTCTGGCTGAGGTTTACTGGAAACATGCTGTGAGCGACGAGGCAAACGACACGGAATCGCTAGATTATTATGCCAAGTCGGCCAGTCGGCTGGCCAGCCTTCTGTTGCTCAAAGGCGACTATGAGGGCACGCTTCAGGTGGCGCTGTCTGCCAAGTCGCGGATGGACGAGTTTTCATTGGACACGCTGAGCGAGTATTCGAACCTGTTGGCTACCATTGGCAGTTGCCAGTTGAAGCTGGGCAATCCCCAGCAGGCTGCCAACACTTTTGAGCAAGCCAGTAGCAACTACCGACAGTTGCTGCAGCACGACCAGACGGGTTCTCTCTACAAGAGTGCCATTGTAGGACAAATCAATATCGTCAACATCTACCTGAGTGAACGTCAGTACGACAAGGCGTATCTGTGGACGGAGCGTTTCGACTCTGTGCTGACGCTTTACGAGCAGCAGCCTTATGCCAATGAGAACTATGTGGACAAACAGCGTGCCCGTCTGAATTTCTACCGGGCTACCGTGTTGCAGGCGATGGGCAATGGGAAGGAGGCTGCGAAGGCTTATCAGGCGGCGCTTCAGACGAAGTATGCCCATACGGGTGACGGACACATTGAGAGTATCGAGTACCTCATGGCTGCCAAGCGATGGCGCGAGGCTGCCCGAGACTTGGAGGATCTGGACTACCAGATGGACCGCTACGGCATGTCGCTCACGCTGGAGAATATTCAGAAATACTACCTGCCTAAGTTCCGCGCTAATGTTGGTGCACAGCGCACGGATTCGGTGGTGGAAGTGGGCAAACAGATTTGCGACGCCCTCGACAGTGCTATCTGGCAATTCAAGAAGGATGAGGCCGCCGAGCTGGCTACTATCTATGACACCCAGCAGAAGGAGGCCAAGATAGTGCAGCAGGAGGCCGACCTGTCTCGTCAGCGCTGGATAGGTACGCTGGCTGCCTTGGGTCTGATTTCCGTTTTCTTCCTTATCTACACGCTCATCAAGCGTCAGGCCAGTCAGCGTTTGGAGGCTGCCCACGGCAAGTTGGAGGAGGCGCATGCGCAGTTGCAGTCCGCCTACGACAAGTTGGAGAGTACCACGAAGGCTAAAGAGCGCATTGAGAGTGAGCTGCGCATTGCCCGCGACATCCAGCAGTCGATGGTGCCTAGCGTATTCCCCAACCAAGACAACATTGACATGTATGCCGCGATGACTCCTGCCAAGGAGGTGGGTGGCGACCTGTACAGTTACTTGCTGCAGGACGACGAGTTCTATTTCTGTGTGGGCGACGTCAGCGGCAAGGGTGTTCCCGCCAGTCTCTTCATGGCACAGTGCAGCCGACTGTTCCGCACCTTGGCCGGTCAGCACATGAAGCCTGCCGAGATAGCCACCTCGATGAATGCGGCGCTGACGGAGAATAACGAACAGGGCATGTTCATCACTATGTTCCTGGGACTTATCGATCTGAGGAGCGGACGCATGGACTACTGCAACGCCGGTCATAATCCTCCCGTCTTCGGCCTGCCTGCCCGATTTATGGAGATGGAGTCCAACGCACCCCTCGGCCTGTGGCCTGAGCTGGACTTTGTGGGCGAGACGATGGATAACGTCAAGGGTTGTCCACTGTTAATCTATACCGACGGACTGAACGAGGCGGAGAACTGCCGCCAGCAGCAATTTGGCGACGACCGTCTGCTGGACATCCTGAATACCAACCATTTCGAGAATTCACGCCAGGTCATTGAGTTGCTGAAGACCGAGGTGGAGAACCATCGCAATGGCGCCGAGCCTAACGACGACCTGACCATGATGTGTCTGAAGGTCAGCTAAACAACAACAAATACTACCATGCTTTTAAGTCACTACTACCAGGGAATGAGGGAAGCCGGCTGCGACGAGGCAGGCCGCGGCTGTCTGGCAGGCAGCGTCTATGCCGCAGCGGTCATACTGCCCGAGGATTACCAGAACGACTTGCTGAACGACTCGAAGCAGCTCACCGAGAAGCGGCGCTACCAGCTGCGTGACATTATCCAGCGCGACGCCGTGGCATGGGCGGTGGGCATAGTCACCCCCGAGGAGATAGACCGCATCAACATTCTTAACGCCTCCATCCTGGCTATGCACCGTGCACTGGACCAGTTGAGCGTGCGCCCCGAGGCCATCATCGTGGACGGCAACCGCTTTAAGCCCTACCGTACTGGGGTGGGCAGTGGCATTGCCAACATACCCAACGATGGTAACGGCAGCACAGCCTGTATACCGCACACCACCATCGTCAAGGGTGATGGCAAGTACCTCTCCATCGCCGCCGCCTCCATCCTGGCCAAGACCTACCGCGACGACTACATGAACCGGCTGGCCGAGGAGTTTCCGCAGTACGACTGGCTGTCGAACAAGGGCTACCCCACCAAGAAGCATCGCGAGGCTATCCGACAGTATGGCATTACGCCCTATCACCGCAAGAGCTACAACCTTCTGGGTGACGGCCAGCTGAGTTTCGACTTCTAAAACGAACGATTTTGACTTCAAAAACGGTCTGTTTTGACTCCTGAAACGAACTTTTTGCCCCCTCAAAATAAGCAAAAGGACTTTCAAAATACGCAAAAAGACTTTCAAAATCAGCAATGAGACTTTCAAAATCAGCAAAAAGAGTTGCAAATTCGTAAAAATCTTATTCAAATTTGTCAAAAACCCCGTTCCCCCTATTCTGAGCTCTTGCAGTTCAGATTTTTTTTTCTAACTTTGTGGTCAGAATATTCTAGTAGCATTTATTTGGTTTAAGGTTAAAAAACTATGGTCGCTTAAAACGGCACGTCCGTTTTATTTGCAAACACCGGTTTGATTGTGCACTAAGAAATTGATCCCCGAGTTACAGTGGTGACTCTCATAAGTTCAAAATTAATAACCGGTGGTCCTCCCTGCACTGCGAAGTGTGGGGAGCTTTTTTATAAACTCACCACGGTCGATTGACAAACTCACCACGGTCGATTGATGAACTGACTTTTCCTGTGGGTAGAAACGCCTTAGGACTTCCAGATGAATACGGTGTTCTGGCCGTACATGTATTTATAGGAGATGTCTGGAATAATCTGGGTAACCAACCGCAGACCCATGTGCTCATTGCCTTCGGTACCTATGTTCTTATCAGCCATCTTACCGGCCTTAATCGGGTCGAAGGGCCGTCCTGCATCCTTCAAGGTGACGAACACTCCTTCGTTGTTGACATGTATGTGTATGTCGAATGTCTGCTTGACGATGCGGCCCTTGGAGTGCTGTGCGATGTTGGTCATGAGCTCTTCGCAGCACACGTTTATGTTGAAACGGCTGGCATCAGACACATCCGATTCTTTGAGGAAGAGGTCGATGTCGGTCAGCGTGTCATAGACATCGTCCAGGCTGTAGGTGACGGAGCGGTCGAAGGTATGTCCCGTGGTTGTCTGGGGTATCATGGTCAGTGGCGATATGGGTGCCGAGTGCATGTAGCTCCTGACGTAGGTGAAACCCAGTTGGAAGAGTAGTACCAAAGCACAGCCTCCTACGAAGCCCCACCACAGGTCGACACCCTCCAGGTTGGCCACGAACCAAACTCCGACGACGAGCATGGCAGTTTGTCCTGTAGCCGTGATAACGCTGGCCTTGTCGTACCCCAGAATCTGGTAGGTACTTAACAGAATCTGCGTGATGGAGAATGGTATGAGCATCAGTGCAAAGATGCGCAGTACGCGGTTCAGTTCGACCGACAGCACGCTTCCGCTTTCAACACCGAAGAGCATTCCCACTACGCCGGGCAGGTACATCATGACGATGACTATCGCCACCAGTGCGGCTATCACCACCAGTGCCTGCTTGACCAGTATATCCAGTCCGCGCAGGTCGCGTTCGCCCATCAGTACGCCGCCAATGGCAAACATGGACTCAATGACCCCGTCGATGAATACATACGAAAGAAGCAGCATCTGCAGACAGACGGACCAGATGAACAATCCGTCACATCCTAGATAGCGAAGCACGATATTATTAATAAGCATGATGGTAACTGCCATCAGCGAGTTGCTTAACGTGATGGGGGCACCCTCCTTGACATTGGCAAGGAAGATGGAGAAAAGACTCTTGCCAGGCCACTTCAGGCGGTAAGAACTGGCAGGCTTGCGAAGGTAGCCCAGCAGTACCAGAATGTTGACCGTAAACATGGACAGGGAACCCAGCGCGGCACCCTCGACACCCATGCCCAGTACCGAGATGGTCAGAATGTCCACAACACCATTGGTAATGGCGCCAGCCACCACCGCTATGGTCACCATGCGTGGACGGCCGTCGGTAGCCACAAAGAGGCACAAGCCGTAAGACATCATCTGCAGCCACCCGCCCAGGGCATAGGTGTGAATATAGGTATAGGCCATCTCGTTCAGGTGTGGCTCTTCGGATACAAACTCCACAATCTGACGCCCAAACAGGCTGATGAGTAGCGACACTCCTAATCCTAACGTCATAACCATCAGGATGGTTGACGTGAACGTACGTGCCGTCTTGTCCATGTCGTTGCTGCCGATTGACTGGGCGCACAAGGCATTGGCTCCAAAGCAAATCAGGAAGGCCATGCAGTTGAGCACCTCCACCAGAGGCAGCACCAGATTGATGGCTGAAACGGCATGCTGTCCTACCACGTGACCCACTATGATGGAGTCGGCCGTGTGTGCCAGTTGTGACGCCGCCGCGGTCAGTACGGCCGCCGTCACAAACGTCCTAAGTGCTTTCGATACAATAAATGAATTTCTCTGTTTCTTTATTGTCTTCATATCTTGTTCTTCTTTTAAGCTATTTTCGATTTCGGGTACGAAAGTACAAAAAAAATAACTTCAAACCGCATGGTGTTCCACTTTTTTTAGTAATTTTATAATAATCTTTGTACTACAGAGGCTCTATGTTCAAAATAAATTTATACCTTTGCAGTCGATTAAGGAATACGTACATTTAAATAGGTAATAAAATTATGGCAAAGAAAGCATTACTCATGATTCTCGATGGATGGGGAATCGGAAAACATGGAAAGGGTGACGTCATATTCAATACGCCAACCCCGTATCTCGACTTGTTGACAGCCACTTCGGCACACTCGCAGTTGCAGGCCTCAGGCGAGGATGTCGGTCTGCCTGACGGACAGATGGGCAACTCCGAGGTTGGTCACTTGAATATAGGTGCCGGACGCATCGTCTATCAGGACCTTGTCAAGATTAACCGCGCTTGCAAGGACGGTTCCATCATGGAGAACCCCCAGGTGAAGGCTGCCTACACCTACGCCAAAGAACAAGGCAAGAAGCTGCACCTCATGGGACTCTGCTCAGACGGTGGCGTACACTCAAGCCTGGATCACTTGTTCAAACTCATAGAGATTGGCAAGGCCTATGGGCTTAAGAACCAGGTTTTCGTACACTGCTACATGGACGGTCGCGACACCGACCCCAAGTCGGGCAAGGGCTTTATTGAACAGGTAACAAAGGTGTGTGCCGACAACGATGCCGCCATCGCTTCCATCGTGGGACGCTTCTACGCCATGGATCGCGACAAGCGCTGGGAGCGTGTGAAGGAAGGCTACGATCTCATAGTGAATGGAACGGGTAAGCAGGCCACCGACATGGTGAAGGCTATGCAGGAGTCTTACGACGAGGGCGTGACCGACGAGTTCATCAAGCCCATTCACAACGCCTCAGTTAACGGTTGCATCGAGGAGGGCGATGTCGTTATCTTCATCAACTTCCGCAACGACCGTGCCAAGGAGATGACCATTGCCCTGACACAGGAGGATATGCCAGAACAGGGCATGAAGACCATCCCTGGACTGCAGTACTATTGCATGACACCATACGACGCCAACTTCAAGGGTGTCCACATTCTCTTCCCCAAGGAGAACGTTGAGGACACGCTGGGCGAGTACCTGAGCAAGCAGGGCAAGAAACAGTTGCACACTGCCGAGACGGAGAAGTATGCTCACGTGACCTTCTTCTTCAATGGTGGTCGAGAGGCTCCATACGAGGGTGAGGACCGCATTCTGGTTCCAAGTCCTAAGGTAGCTACCTACGACTTGAAGCCCGAGATGAGCGCCTATGAGGTAAAGGACAAGCTGGTGGCTGCTATCAACGAGGCTAAGTATGACTTCATTGTCGTCAACTTTGCCAATGGCGACATGGTGGGACATACCGGCATCTACAACGCTATAGCAAAAGCTGTCTGGGCTGTTGACAACTGCGTCCGCGAAGTCATTGAGGCTGCCAAGGCCAACGACTACGAGGCCATCATCATTGCTGACCACGGTAATGCTGACAACGCCATCAACGCCGACGGTACACCTAACACTGCACACTCGCTGAACCCTGTGCCCTTCATCTATGTTACCAACAACAACTCAGCAACCGTGAAGGATGGCCGACTGGCTGATGTGGCTCCCTCTATCCTCCATATCATGGGACTGGAGCAGCCCGCCGACATGACTGGCGAGAATCTGATAACGGATTAAAGTTCTAGAAATTACTATAATAGAGGAAACAGCCCCGGAGCTAAGTGCTCGGAGGCTGTTTCCCTTTTCTTTAGTGCGCAGGTTACTTGGGGACTGCATCCTTTTTGTACTGAATGGCGAGCATCGTCAGGTCGTCGCTCTGCTCGGCATTGCCCACAAAGGCATGAACGGCTTCGTTCATCTTGCTCACCACGGTGGTGGGACGATGGTTGCCAGTAGCCAGCAGACTCTCGGCAACACTCAGAATGCGCTGGTCGCCAAACTGGTCGTGGCTGATGTTCTCGGCCTCGTTCAGTCCATCGGTAAACAGGAAAATGGTGGTGTACTCGTCTATCAAGGTCTCCTGTTCCGTGAACTCCCAGTCGGGCTGGACACCGATAGGTAGGTTCGGATCGCAAGGTAAAGTGCCGACACCTTGCCCGATAAGCAAGGGAGCATCGTGGCCGGCATTGCAGTAGCGTAACAGACCGGTCTGAAGGTCGAGTACACCCACGAAAAGCGTGACGAACATGAAAAGATCGTTGTTTTCGGAAAGCGACTCGTTGAGGGCCTTCACAATAAGGTGGGGCTTTAGCTCACGGGCCGCAATGTTGCGGAACAGCGAGCGTGTCACTGCCATGAACAGCGAGGCGGGAACACCCTTGCCGCTGACGTCGCCGATGCAGAAAATAAGTTGGTTGTTGTGGATGTAGAAGTCGAACAGGTCGCCACCTACAGCCTTGGCAGGCTTCAGTGTTCCGAAGATGTCGATGTCGTCGCGGTCGGGGTAGGGTGGGAATGTCTTGGGCAGCATAGACATCTGGATGTTGTGCGCTATCTTCAGCTCGCTTTCGAAGGATGCTTTCTGCGCCGTCGTGCTCTTGAGCTCCTCCACATATTTGGTCAGCGAACGCTCCATCTGCTCGAACGAGTCGCGAAGCATGTGTATCTCATCACGGCTCTTCAGCGTAGGCAGCGGTGTGGCGAAATTTCCCTTAGCCACCTCGTTGGCTGACTCCGCTAACTGCTTCAGCGGCAGTGTGGACTTCTTGATGGTTCTGCGTCCAAAGAAGTAAACGGCCAGCATACCTATTAGGATAATCAGTGTCATGATGCCACCGAAAATGTAGGCAATGATTTCAACAAGGATTTCGGGAATCACGAGGGCAAGACACCAGTCAGTGTACTTCACAGGCTGGAAGTTCACCAGCATATTCTGACCGTCAAGCATCAGGTCTTCGTCCTCATCGGAATTGCGGTCCAGCAGGCTTTCAATGGCGTTATTAGGGTCTTCGGTCACATACTCCTTAATGTTGTGCTTGAGTACTCGCGTCTGGTCGGGGTGTACCAGAAGCGTGCCCGTCGTATCGACGATGAAGTAGTAGGCAGCATATTCAGGGTCCCAGGTTTCTTTCTTATCTTGCGTTATTTCGACGCTTACACCTTTCGTGCTGGAACTGTCCCTCTTAGACCGATAGAACTGTATCTTGTCGTTCAGCCAGTCGAGCGACAGGTCGGCACGAAGTATCGCCACCGTGCTGTCACGCTGGTCGTGGATGGGCAGATAGTACGACACCAGCGGCCTCCCCTGGTTGACACTGTCTATGAAAGCCTTGCCCCAGTAGCCCTTGTTCCGGCTGAGCGCCTCCTTGAACCACGCTGCGGTCAGGTAGTCATGCTTGGCGTCGTCCATCACATAAGTCTCGATGTTGGTGGTGTCCACGCGCACGGCAAAGGGGTAGAACCGACGTCCCTTCTTGGGATAGTAGTTGTCCACAAAGCTGATGCCACAGCTACGCATGTAGGGATTCTTCCTCAGCATGCGTTCAATGAGACCCTGTATCTTCTCGGGATGCTCCAGGTTGTCTTCTATCACTGGGGCGGTATTGATGGAGGCTACGTAGAGGTCGGACGTGATGCGACGAATCTCCTCGTGCTCGCCGCTCACCAGACGGTTGCTGATGCCGACGGCGCCCACAAAGACCAAGACATAACAACCCCAGAACACAAGGGCAGTGGGAATACCCATGAATATCAACATACGGAGCATAATGCGCCACGTGAGCCGCTTGGCAAAGGAGTGCGGATAGGCGGTCTTTTGTTTTTTCTTGAAGATAGATAGCATAACCTTTATAGTTTGCTTGCAAAGATACAATTTTTTTCCTATCTTTGCAAACAAAACCGCAAAGATAATGAGTGTAAAGATAGAATCGACGTGGAAAGAACATTTGCAGACGGAGTTTGAGAAGCCTTACTTTGCTCAACTGACAGATGCTGTGCGAAAGGAATATGGTTCAGGAACGTGTTACCCTCCAGGCAAGTTAATTTTCAATGCCTTTAACCTCTGTCCTTTTGAACAGGTGAAGGTGGTCATCATCGGACAAGACCCTTATCACGAACCAGGCCAGGCGCACGGGTTGAGTTTCTCGGTACAGGATGGTGTTCAGTTTCCGCCTTCTTTGCAAAACATCTTCAAGGAGATACGTGACGATATAGGCACTCCGATTCCTCAATCTGGTAACCTGACGCGATGGGCTGAACAGGGTGTGTTGCTGCTTAACGCCACGCTGACGGTACGAGCTCATCAGGCTAATAGCCATTCCTCATTAGGTTGGCAGACTTTTACGGATGCAGCCATCAAAGCGCTAGCTACCCATCGGGAGCATTTGGTTTATATGCTATGGGGAGGCTATGCCCGTGGAAAGGCATATATGATAGACAAGACTAGGAATCTGGTATTGGAGTCTGTACATCCTTCTCCCCTGAGTGCCAACCGAGGTGGGTGGTTTGGACAACACCAGTTCTCACGTTGCAATGACTATTTAGTACAAAACGGAATAAAACCTATCGTATGGTAAACGAGATACCGCCCATTTTGGAAGTCGGAGGTGTACTGATTTCTTCAGAGATTCTCACGGAGAAGTTCTGTTGTGATTATGAGAAATGCAAAGGCATCTGTTGTGTGGAAGGTGATGCAGGAGCTCCTGTGACATTAGACGAAGTAGCAGGGATAGAAGATGCTCTTGATACGGTGTGGGGCGACCTTTCTGCTTCTGCACAAAGTGTTATTGACAAGCAAGGTGTCGCCTATGTTGACAAGGATGCCGACTTGGTGACGAGTATAGTTCGTGGTAAAGATTGTGTCTTTACCTGTTATGATGGTGATCATTGTCTTTGCGCTTTGGAAAAGGCTTTTCGCAACGGGAAAACCAAGTTCTGTAAGCCCATCAGCTGTGCCTTGTATCCTATTCGTGAGAAGAACTTTGGCAACGGGCTGATAGGTCTTAATTATAATAGGTGGGCAATCTGTAAAGATGCGATAGAAAAAGGAAAGGCCTTGAACCTTCCCGTATATAAGTTTCTGAAGGAGCCTCTTATTCGTCGCTTTGGTGAAGCGTGGTATGACGAGTTGTGTGAGGTGGCTCGGCTCTTTGAAAAGGAGAAAGATTAGCCTCTGCGATATTCAAGGGGTGACATCCCTACGTTCTTCTTGAAATACTTGCCCAAAAGCGACTGGTCAGGGAAGTGCAGTTCCTCGGCAATTTCCCTGATAGTTTTGGTGGTATTCTTCAGTTGCATTCGAATCTCCATTACCACATAGTCATCAATCCATGAGTTCGGCGAACGTTTGCTGACGCTGATAACTAAGTCGGTCAAGTGTTTGGGGGTAATCTCTAACTGCTGGGCATACCAATAGACACGTCGTTGGGTACGGTAGTGCTTCTCCAGCAGACGGATGAACTCCGTGAAGATGGCGTCGCTGCGTCGCATTTTCTGGGGCTCATGCTCACCAACACGATAGATGACGTTGCTCATGTCGTAGAACATAGCGAGCAACAGCGCCTTCACCAGTTGCGTACGATAATAGTGGTGGGTGTCCGTCATCTTCTCTCGAATCACCTGATAGAAGTGTCCATAGACATCTTTCTCCTTGGTCGTTAGTTGGACTACGGGGAAGTTCATCGAAAAGATAAGTAGCGAGGAGACGTTCTTCACGTCTTGTACAAAGTCATGATAGAAATTAGGGCTGACCAGGATGCACTGGCACTCGAAATCAGGAGTTGCCGTATATTCGTCTATGATATGGCGCTGGGACATGAAAAACAAATCGCCGGCCTTTACCTCCTGCTTACGCTTGTCTATACGGTATTGCGCCTCTCCCTTGCAGCAAAGTGCCATGAGGATGAAGTTAAAACGAATCATGCGTTGCGACAGGACAGTCGGATCAATCTTGTCCGTGAGTATCAGTTCCTGCCCCATTTGTGTGGTTTGCCCCCATGCTTTGGCATCCTTCAGGTTTATCTCTGTGATTTTGCTCGCTTTTGTCGTCATGTTATCATAGAAAAATAAAAAAAGGAGAACCACCTTGATTCTCCTTTCAGTTTGTTATGCATCAATGTTTGCGTAAGTGGCATTCTTCTCGATGAACTGTCGGCGTGGCTCCACATCGTCGCCCATCAGCATAGAGAAAATCTCGTCCGCTTCAGCAGCGTTTTCAATGGTTACCTGCTTGAGAAGTCGGTTCTCAGGATTCATGGTAGTTTCCCACAACTGCTCAGGGTTCATCTCACCAAGACCTTTGTAGCGCTGAGTATGCAGGGCTGAGGCATTCTCGTCGCCATCAACATACTTATCGATGAAGGCTTGACGCTGCTGGTCGGTATAGCAGTACTCAGAGAACTTCTTATAGGTACACTTATAAAGAGGTGGTGTAGCGATATACAGGTGACCTTCCTGGATGACCTTGGGCATGAAGCGATAGAACAGTGTCATAATCAGTGTGTCGATGTGCGAACCATCGACATCGGCATCGGTCATGATGATAATCTTGTCGTAACGCAGTTTGTCAACATTGGCCTCTTTGGAGTCTTCTCCTTCAACGCCGAAGCGGACACCGATAGATTGGATGATGTTCATCACAGACTCGGCTTCGAACACACGGTGCCACTGAACTTTCTCAACGTTCAGAATCTTACCACGCAAGGGCAGGATAGCCTGGAAATGACGGTCGCGACCCTGCTTGGCAGAACCACCGGCGGAGTCACCCTCGACGAGGAAGATTTCGCAAAGCTTCGGATCTTTCTCAGAACAGTCAGCCAACTTACCAGGCAGACCGCCACCAGTCATAGGACTCTTGCGTTGTACACTCTCGCGGGCCTTGCGGGCTGCGATACGGGCTGTAGCAGCCAGGATTACCTTCTCGCAGATGGTGTGAGCCTCTTTGGGATTCTCCTCCAGATAGTTGGTCATAGCCTCACCCACAGCCTTCTGAACAGCACCATTCACCTCAGAGTTGCCCAGCTTGGTCTTCGTCTGACCTTCGAACTGAGGCTCTGCCACCTTGACGCTGATGATAGCAGTCAGACCCTCGCGGAAGTCGTCCTGAGCCACTTCAATCTTGGCCTTCTCTATCTGTTTGCGCAGCTGGTCGTCCTCGTCGGCATATTTCTTCAGCGTACGAGCCAAGGCGATGCGGAAGCCTGTCAGGTGGGTACCACCCTCAATGGTGTTGATATTGTTGACGTACGAGTGGATGTTCTCACTATAGTCGCTGTTGTAGAGCAGTGCCACCTCAATGGGTACACCGTCTTTCTCCGTTTTCAGACAGATGGGGTCGCCAATGATAGATGTGCGGTGACGGTCCACGTAACGCACAAACTCCTTCAGACCCTCCTTGGCATGGAATACCTCAGGCTGTTTCAGATTGCCTTCCTCGTCAGGACGAAGGTCGGTCAGTGTGATGGTGATGCCAGCATTCAGGTAGGCCAACTCGCGCATACGACGGGCAATAATGTCGTACTTGTACTCTGTGGTGGTGAAGATGCTGGCGTCGGGCCAGAACTGCTGACGGGTACCAGTCTTGTCGGTATCGCCTACAATCTTCACATCATAGAGAGGCTTACCCTTCTCGTATTCCTGTTGGTAGATATGTCCATTGCGGAATACCTGTGACATCATGTGGGTAGAGAGTGCGTTCACACAGCTTACACCCACACCATGCAGACCACCGGACACCTTGTACGAGCCTTTGTCGAACTTACCACCAGCGTGAAGCACAGTCATAACAACCTCCAGGGCTGACTTGTGCATCTTCTCGTGTTCGTCAACAGGGATACCACGTCCGTTGTCTTGTACAGTAATGCTGTTATCTTCGTTAATGGTCACCTCGATGTGTGTGCAGTAACCAGCCATTGCCTCGTCGATAGAGTTGTCGACGGTTTCGTTTACGAGGTGATGAAGTCCTTTTTCGCTAATGTCGCCGATGTACATAGCGGGGCGTTTGCGCACGGCTTCCAGACCCTCGAGTACCTGAATGTTACTCGCGGAATAATTACTTGGGTTGTTTTGTTCTTCTGCCATTTTAATAGTGTGTAGTCTTATTTGCTGCTAGCCTTTGGCTAGGGTAAATCACATTTCGAGCGCAAAGTTACAAAATAAATGTGACTTAAACGAATTTTTTTAAATAAAAAAAGACTGCAATCTGTTAAGAATTGCAGTCTTCTATGCTGTTTCCGAAGGTTTCTTACAGCTTGTTGATGTGCTGGCAGAGGCTTGACTTCAAGTTTGCAGCCTTGTTCTTGTGGATAATGTTGGTCTTAGCCAGCTTGTCCAACATCTTCTGTACTTTAGGATAGAGAGCTACAGCCTCGTCCTTGTTAGTCATTGCACGGAGCTTGCGAACAGCGTTACGCATGGTCTTTGCATAATAGCGGTTGTGCAGTGCCTTTTTCTTGTCCTGACGAATTCTCTTCAGGGATGACTTGTGATTTGCCATTTTTAATTTAATGATTTTAATGTTTAACTTAAAGCTTATGGGTCTTATGTCTGGAAGACAGCCCTGGGCGGGGTTTGACCCCCTCTGTCACCGTTCCCGTGAGGTAGCACATGGCTGTGCAGATGACAGATTTAAAATCGTGATTAAGCGAGTGCCATCAAGCTTGCTTGAATGGCCGAGCGTGAACGAGTTCAAGCCCGTGGCTTAATTACTCCTCTTTAGAGAATGAAAATCTCTCGTCCTAACCGATAGACGAAGGGACCATCGCCATTTTTAGCGGGTGCAAAGGTACATATAAAAAATGAGAAATGAGAAATGAGAAATGAGAAATTGTTTCCAAGCTATTAATATTTAACAAATTTTTGCATATTAATGACTAAATTTCCCTAAACTCTAAACACAAAACTCTCGACTTTTCGTACCTTTGCAGTCGTGTTAGTGAAAACGGAAGCCATCGTGCTACATTCATTGAAGTATGGTGAGTCGAAAATCATCGTCGATATGTTCACTCGCGAGGCGGGTCGGCTGGCTTTTGTCGTGCCTATCCCCAAGACTTCCAAATCACACCTGAAGAAGCAGTACTTCCAACCGATGACTTTGTTGGAGATAGAAGGAGATATTCGTCAAAATGTGCAACTGCAGAAGTTGAAGGATGCGCGTATATTGACTGCTTACACCTCCATTCCTTTCTCTCCAGAGAAATTAGCTTTGGCATTTTTTGTTGCTGAATTTCTCTATCATGCCTTGCGCTCTGAGCAACAGAATGTGCCCCTCTTTTCCTATATTTGTAGTTCCATGCTGTGGCTTGATATGGCAACGGGCAGCTATGCCAACTTTCACCTTACCTTCCTGATGCACCTCTCGCGCTTTCTGGGCTTCTATCCTAATTTGGAGGTGAGTGACGAATGGAATATGATGTTCGACTTGCGCGAGGGCCGTTTCTGCACTTCCGCTCCTACCCACCGCGACTTCCTGCAACCTGACGAGGCGCGACTCATCCATCTCATGATGCGAATGGACTTCCCCACGATGCACCTCTATCGCCTCAGTCGAATGGAACGCAACCGTATTGTCGATGTGCTGTTGCAATATTATCGTCTGCACATTCCCCAGTTCCCTGAGCTGAAAAGCCTCAGTGTGCTGCAAGAGTTATGGGCTTAAAGTAACTCTGGTAATTGGAATAGTTTTACGCTGTTGGAACCCTTGATAAGGATGTAGCGCCCTTGTGGTTGCTGTTGTGCGATAAGTGCTTTTACCTCTTCCACATCGTGGAAAACCTTGAGTGTGGTGAGTGATGAGGGTTGTGTACAAAGTGCTTTCTGGAACTCCTCACCCACGAGCCATACCTCGTCGAAACGGGCTTCTTCCAACTGTTTGATAATCTTCTGGTGCTCCTCGTCCGACACGTCGCCCAGCTCGCCCATCTTTCCCAGGATAGCCATCTTGGGCGACACCTCCATCAGTCGGAAGTTGTCGAGGGCGGCTTTCATGGATGTGGGGTTGGCATTATAGGCATCCACGATGAGGTGGTTCTTCTCCGTCTCCGTCAGTTGCGAGCGGTTGTTGGTGGGCACATAGTTTTCCAAAGCGTGGTTAATCTGTTCGAAAGGCACGTTGTTCACGTAACCTATCGTGATGGCAGCCAGCATGTTATCCACGTTATAGGCGCCAATCAGGTGGGTTTGTACCTCCATCCATTCTGAGGCATATCCAGCCTCGTGGTCTTGCTCACGCCAACGGAACTTGAGGAAGGGAGCGCAGCTGATGACTTCCCCACGAATCAGAATGTCCTGCGAGTCGCTCAAGCCATAGTAGTATATGTCCAGCGGCTCCTCTCCACGAGCCGTTTTCTGCTTGTTCCTTTCCTGAATCATCTGCATCAGGTACTCGTTGTCGCGATTGACGAATACGGGACAGTCGTGGGCACTTAGGAAGTCGTACAACTCACCCTTCGTCTTGCAAACGCCTTCGAAGGAGCCGAAGCCCTGCAGATGGGCGCGTCCTACGTTGGTGATGAGTCCGCAGGTGGGCTCTGCCGTTTCTACTAATGTCTTGATGTCGCCAGGATGCGAGGCTCCCATTTCCACGACGGCAATATCGTGATCTTCGTTGAGGCGGAACAAGGTCTTGGGCACTCCCACATCGTTGTTAAAGTTGCCCTCCGTAGCCATCACGTCATAGCACTCAGACAATACGGCACGAATCAACTCCTTCGTCGTCGTCTTGCCATTGGTGCCTGTGATGCCGATAACAGGAATGTCAAACTGACGGCGATGTTCACGCGCCAGGTCCTTGTAGGTTTGCAGACAGTCGTCCACTTTTAAGAGGTGAGAGGAAGGTTCATCAACATCCTCGTCCACTATCGCATAGCTGCAACCCTTCTCCAATGCCTGAAGGGCAAACTTGTTGCCGTTAAACGACTCGCCCTTCAGGGCCAGAAAGATGCTGCCCTCAGGACAATTGCGCGAATCGGTAGTAATGCACGGGTGCTGCTGGTAGAGTTTATAGAGTTCCTTAATATCCATCTTATTGCTTGTATTTTCTGGCAAAATTACAAAATAATTATGAATTATGAATTATGAATTATGAATTATTTTGTATCTTTGCAAAGAATATGGATTATACGCTGAATTGTAACGGAAAACTGCTTGGGCTCCATACACCTCAAGTGATGGGTATTCTCAACGTGACGCCCGACTCGTTCTATGCCGATAGCAGGCAACAGACGGAGGAGGCGATAGCTGGGCGGACGCACCAGATACTGGACGAAGGGGGCACCATCATCGACGTGGGGGCTTGCTCCACACGCCCTGATAGTGAGCCTGTTACGGAGGCTGAGGAGATGGAACGCCTGAGAATGGCATTACCCATCGTGAAGCGCGAGGTCGCTAATGCTGTGGTGAGTGTGGACACTTTCAGACCCAATGTGGCTCGAATGGTGGTCGAAGAGTATGGCGTGGATATCATCAACGATGTGGGAGCCTCTGCAGACCTCTCACCTCTCGCCTCTCACCACTTACCTCTTGACATGTTCCGCATGGTTAGCCGCTTGCGCGTACCTTATATATATATGTCTCGTAAAAGTACGGTGAAAGAGGTGATGCTTGATTGTGCTGAGGCTGTTGACAGACTTCGCAGTATGGGTCAGAAGGATATCATACTTGACCCAGGCTTTGGCTTTGGTAAAACGTTGGAGCAAAACTATGAGGTGTTTAAAGGTCTGGAGCGTATGCAGGCGCTGAATCTTCCATTGCTGGTAGGAGTCTCCCGCAAGTCCATGATATGGAAACTTCTGGGATGTACACCAGCGGAAGCCCTTAACAGCACTACGGTGCTGAATACCATTGCCTTGATGAAAGGTGCCTCTATCCTACGTGTACATGATGTCAGGGAAGCTGTGGAGTGTGTGAAGATGACCCAGCAGTTGGAAAACGTAAAATAGTAAATCGTCAGGTTATATGCTGTTTTTTGAGTTTGGTATAAAAGATATTGTCGATATCGTGCTCGTAGCCATTATGCTTTTCTATGCATATCGGCTGATGAAGGATTCGCGTTCGCTCAATGTGTTTATCGGTATCCTGGTTTTCATCGTGCTGTGGCTTATCGTGTCGCAAGTATTGCAGATGAAGCTTCTGGGGAGCATCATGGACAAGGTCCTTTCGGTGGGAGTCATCGGTTTGGTTATCCTTTTCCAAGATGATATCCGTAAGTTCCTTTTCAACCTTGGAGCCCATCAGCGTGTGCGTGCGCTACGTCGTCTTATTGTCAGCGACGACAAGGCACTTGAAAAGGCTCATTTAAAACAGGTCATCATGCCTGTTGTGATGGCTTGCATGAGCATGAGCAAAAAGAAGATAGGTGCCCTTATTGTCATTCAGCGGGCAACTCCCCTTGATGACATTATATCGACTGGTGAGGTCATCAATGCTGATATTAACCAACGTCTGATAGAGAACATTTTCTTCAAGAACTCGCCACTCCATGATGGTGCAATGATTATTGCCAAGGAACACATCAAGGCCGCTGGTTGTATTCTTCCTGTTTCTCATAATCTGGATATTCCAAAGGAATTTGGATTACGCCATCGTGCGGCCTTAGGTATTACCCAAGAAAGTGATGGTATTGCCGTTGTAGTCAGCGAGGAGACCGGAAGTATCTCCATCGCCATTCACAGCAAGTTCCATTTGCGTCTCTCTGCAGAGAAGTTGGAGAGCATCCTGACCAGTGAATTGGCATAAGGAGTGAAAATTAGGAGCGAATAGTTAAAAAATAACAAGGCGGAAGCAAATTCTTCACTCTTCACTCTTCACTCTTCACTTTATTTCGTACCTTTGCAGACAGTGTATATCTGAAATCTAATTTATAAAGTAAAGCAAACTATGGATTTATTAAGTCAAATCGTAGCGCGTGCTAAGGCAAACAAGCAGCGCATCGTGCTCCCCGAGGCAGAGGAAGAGCGCACCCTTTGTGCAGCTGACCGTGTGTTGGCTGACGACATTGCAGACATCATTCTGATTGGTAACCCTGACAAGGTTCACGCACTGGCTAAGGAGAAGGGCCTGACCCATATCGACAAGGCTACCCTGATTGACCCTGAGAACTGTGAGAAGAGCGAGGAGTATGCCGAGAAACTTGCTGAGTTGCGCAAGACGAAGGGTATGACCATCGAGGAAGCTCGTAAACTGGTGAAGAACCCTCTCTATCTGGGTTGTATGATAATCAAGACAGAAGGCGCTGACGGACAGATTTCCGGAGCCCTTTCTACAACGGGCGACACCCTGCGTCCCGCTCTGCAGATTATCAAGTGTGCTCCTGGCATTACTTGTGTGAGTGGTGGTATGCTGCTCATCTCGAAGGAAAAGCAGTATGGCGAAGATGGTGTACTCGTAGTGGGCGACGTAGCCGTAACCCCAATGCCTGATGCTGCCCAGCTTTCGCAGATTGCTGTCTGCACCGCTCAGACTGCCAAGTCTGTTGCAGGTTTCGCTGATCCCCGTGTGGCTATGCTGAGCTTCTCAACCAAGGGTTCTGCCAAGCATGAGGTGTGCGACAAGGTTATTGAGGCTACCAAGTTGGCTAAAGAGCTTGACCCAAGCCTGAAGATTGATGGTGAGTTGCAGGCAGATGCTGCCCTCGTTCCTAGCGTAGGTGCCAAGAAGGCTCCTGGTTCAGACATTGCCGGTAAGGCTAACGTGCTTGTATTCCCCAACCTCGAAGTTGGTAACATTGGCTATAAGCTTGTTCAACGTCTGGGTGACGCCGTTGCCATTGGTCCTATCCTCCAGGGTATTGCACGTCCTGTAAACGACCTCTCTCGTGGTTGCTCTGTAGAGGATATCTATTACATGGTGGCTATCACAGCTTGCCAGGCTATGGATGCAAAAAAATAGACCCACCCCCATCCCCTCCTTTTATGGAGGGGAGGAGATAGCAGAATAAACGTATTAATAATTATTTTAAAATGCCCCTATAACTCCCTTGGGTAATTACTCCTCCCCGTATAGGGGGAGGCTGGGAGGGGGTCTGTCGTTATGAAGATATTAGTATTAAACTGTGGTTCGTCCTCTATCAAGTATGCCTTGTATAATATGGACGACAAGAGCGTGATGACCAGTGGTGGTGCTGAGCGTGTAGGTTTGGATGGTGCTTTCGTAAAGGTAAAGCTGGCTAATGGTGAGAAGAAGCAGATTATGCACGACATCCCTGAGCACACAGAGGGTGTGAAGTTTATCTTCTCGCTGCTTACCGACCCAGAGATTGGTGTTATCAAGTCGCTCGACGAGATTGATGCAGTAGGTCACCGTATGGTGCATGGTGGTGAGAAGTTTAACCAGTCGGTAGTGCTGACTGACGAGGTGCTCAAGGCCTTCGAGGAGTGCTCTGACCTGGCTCCCCTGCACAACCCTGCTAACCTGAAGGGTGTGAACGCTGTGAAGGAGTTGATGCCTGGTCTGCCTCAGGTAGGTGTGTTCGACACAGCCTTCCATCAGACCATGCCTGCTAAAGCTTATATGTACGCTATCCCTTACGAGCTCTACGAGAAGTATGCCGTTCGTCGCTATGGCTTCCACGGCACCTCTCACCGCTATGTCAGTGCTCGTGCTCTGGAATTCCTGGGCATGAAGGCTGAGGGTACGAAGGTGATTACCTGCCACATTGGCAATGGTGGTTCTATCGCTGCTGTTGTTGATGGCAAGTGCGTTGACACCTCAATGGGTCTTACCCCACTGGAAGGTCTTGTAATGGGTACTCGTTCTGGTGATATCGATGGTGGTGCTGTTACCTTCCTGCAGAAGAAGCTGGGTCTGGATGCCGACGGTATGTCTAACCTCCTGAACAAGAAGAGCGGTGTGGCTGGTATCACGGGTGGTTCTTCTGATATGCGCGATGTAGAAAGTGCTGCCAAGGCTGGTGAGCCTCGCGCTAAACTGGCTCAGGATATGTATTTCTATCGCATTAAGAAGTATATCGGTGCCTATGCTGCTGCTATGGGTGGTGTTGACGTAATCGTCTTCACGGCAGGTGTTGGTGAGAACCAACTCTCTATGCGTTCTGAGGTCTGCAAGGGCCTCGAATTCCTGGGCGTTAAGTTCGACGAGTCGAAGAACACTAAGCGTGGAGAGGAGTGTGTCATCTCTGCTGACGATTCAAAGGTAAAGGTTGTAGTTATCCCCACCGATGAGGAGCTGATGATTGCCACCGATACGATGAACCTGCTCTAAGTAGGAAAACAGTTTATCGTACTGTAAGATTAAGCGAGGCTTGAATGGCCTCGCTTATTTGCTATTCGAAGGTTTTGTAGAGTGTTGACAAGTTGTGGTTACCTTCCATCACATCCATAATCTCCTCTTCTGTCGAGAGGTTGAAGTCACCAGGAATCGTGTTCTTCAAGGCTGCTGCGGACAATGAGTAGTTCAACTGCTTTTGCATGTCATCAGGGAATCGGCTGATGGCATGAAGCCACCCACCCACAAAGGCATCTCCTACGCCTACAGGGTCCACCACGTCGGGAATGTCGATGATAGGAGCCTGTAGTAACTGGCCGTCTGTCCATAGCAGAGCTGTCAGCGTGTGATGATTCGAGCTGACGATATTACGCATGCCCATCATCCAGTGCCTTAGACGTGGATATTGGGCATGTAGTTCGTCGAACCACTCGCCATACTCTTTCATCTGCATCTCGAAATGGGAATCTGTGGCGGTAAATGGAGGTTGCGGATGTTGCGACAACCAGTCGAACTCAATGGCGTCACCAAACATCATGTCGCAGCGCGACAGCATCATGCTTAGCGTCTTGCGTGGTTCTGCACCCTCATATTTCCACAGGTTCTTGCGGTAGTTGATGTCGAAACAGATGGTGACACCCAGTTCGTCGGCAATATCGAGTGCTTCAAAGGTGGCTTCGGCAGCTTGTGGCGATATGGCTGCTGTAATGCCTGACACATGGAAATAGTCACAATTCTTCAGTATCTTGTACCAGGGAATCATGCCTGGCTTCAGGTCGTAGTAGGCTGAACCCGAACGGTCGTAGATGACCTTGGCAGCACGCATGCCGGCAGCTGGTTCGAAGTAATAGGTGCCGATGCGTTGTCCGCCATAAAGTACCTCGTTAGTGTTTACACCCAATTGAGCCAGATTCATTGCTCCGGCATGACCTATAGGGGTGTCTGGCAGACGGGTGATGTAGGTTACATCCTCGCCTTGCGAGGCTAATGAAACAGCGACATTCGCCTCGCTACCACCATACTTGCTGGTAAAGAGGTCGCCCTGTGTCAGTCGCAACTGTCCAGGCTTCGAGAACCTAAGCAAAAGTTCTCCAAATGTGACAATCTTTTTTCTCATCCTTTACTTTTCATTTTTCTTTGACCTAAAGGTGCAAAGCGACCCAGGGGTCGAGCGCACTTTTCTCTTTTCTCTTCTCTCTTTTCCCTTTCCTACGGTTGACTCTCACCTTCCACGTATTCCTCCAGGAACATGTGTTCACCATCGTAAACAGCATACGTAAACTGGCTAATCCAGTCGCCAAGAATCATCAGTCGTGTGTGACGAGCTAACTTGAGGTCTAACTCAATATGGCGATGCCCGAAGATGAAATAGTCGATATTAGGGTGCGACTCGATGTACTCTTTGGCAAAGAGCACAAGATGTTCCTTGTCCTCTCCCATGTAGTTGGGTTCATCCGTTTCCTTATGTTTGACGTAGCTGTGCTTTGCCCAAGTCAGTCCAAAACCGATTCCCCAGCGGGGGTGGATGTTGGAGAAAGCCCATTGACAGAAACGATTGTGGAAGATGGCCCGAATGAGTTTGAACGGCTTGTTAGGATCGCCCATGCCGTCACCATGTGCGAGGAAAAACTCATGACCATATATCTCTGTTGTCTCGGGTTGCTTGTGGAGGATAACGCCGCACTCTTTTGCCAAGTACTCGTAAGCCCAGATGTCATGGTTGCCTGTGAAGTAATGTACCTCAACTCCCATGTCTGTCAGTTCCGACAACTTACCAAGAAAACGCGTATACCCTTTGGGCACCACATACTTGTACTCATACCAGAAGTCAAACATGTCGCCCAACAGGTAAATGGCTGCAGCCTTTTCCTTGATGCTGTCAAGAAAGCGTACCAGCCTGCGTTCTTGCATACGCTGATGTGGAATGGCCAGCGATCCAAGGTGGGCATCGGAAAGGAAATATACGTTCTTCATACAATAAGCAATAACCGTTAACCAATAACCGTTTAGTCGAATCCTAGTTCGACGCGGGCTTCTTCACTCATCATACTTTGGTCCCAGGCAGGCTCGAATACCAAGTTGACGTTGGCAGTTGTGATACCCTCAACACTTTCCACCTTCGTGCGCACATCCTCCAAAATGAAGTCAGCAGCAGGGCAGTTGGGTGCCGTGAAGGTCATATCCATATCGACGCTACCATCCTCCTGTACGTCAATTTTGTAGATCATGCCAAGGTCATAGATGTTGACAGGTATCTCTGGATCATAGACTGTTTTCAGTACATCTACGATGCGCTCTTCCATTTTTGTTTTTTCTTCTTGTGTCATTTTTTAGCAGTTTTTCCTTCGTAGAGGGCAAAGTTACGAAAAAAAGGGAGAAAACCAAAGTATTTTCCTAAAAAACAATAATTATTCGTGGTTTCTTCTTTTCTTTATATAATAATGTGTACCTTTGTGCCCAATTTGCAAACGATAGCAAATATTTTTTATTTTTTTAGATGTTATAATTTCAAGATGAACGTAATTACGAAAAGTATTCAATTGCCTGATGGAAGAACCATCACAATTGAGACCGGGAAAGTGGCAAAGCAGGCCGATGGCAG
>CACXTX010000009.1 GCA_902770635.1 uncultured Prevotellaceae bacterium
ATTTCATCGGAGAATATCGTCGTCGCAGACGCTACACCCATCGACGATAGCGATGCGATGGATACGATGATCGCTACGGAAGAGACGGAAGAGGCTGACACCTCGTTGTCCGTTCGCAATAACATCGGGCCGTTGCTCAGGCAGCATTGCGAGGAGCCGCAGCTCTACCTGCAGTACGACCTCACCCTGCAGCAACTGGCCACGCAGATAGGCGTCAACCGCTCGTACCTCAGCAAGCACTTCGCCCTGCAGGGCATCACTTACAACACCTATATCAACAACCTGCGTATCCGCCACTTCGTCAGTCTCTGCCAGGAGCGGGTCGCTGCGCACCAGCCCCTGTCCATTCAGCAGTTGTCCCTTGATAGTGGTTTCCGCAGCTACAGCACGTTCAACGGTGCCTTCAAGCAGGTCATGCATACAACGGCGACGGAATGGCTGCGTCTCCTCGCTGAGTAGCGTTGGAGTAGCGGTTTTGGGGCTGTGATAGCTTCGGAATCGTAAAATCTGCTTCAAAATCGTATAAATTTACCGGTAGGTTCCCCTTGATTTTCGTTCTTTCAAGGGGAATTTATTATATTTGTGCACCAAAAAGGAGAGATCCTTCTGCCATTCCTAAATTCCTTGGTTCCTTAGAATAGTAAAAAAAGACTCTTCCTTAGCGGGAATATCGGGAAATTGTTGTAAAAAGGGGTATGGTGTAGTTATAGACAAAAGCTTGAAATATTAACATATTTATTAATCAATTTAAAAATAAATGCTTATGAAAAAAAGATTTCTTTCAATGTTCGCCCTGCTGCTGATGGCAGCGACGGGCGCAATGGCTGCAGACGGCATCGAATGCTCAGCCAGTGATAAGGGCAAAGTGCTGTGCACCGACGGCAGCATCTATGCCAAGGTGAGCGACGTGCCAACAGGCAAGACGGCTGCTGCCATGATTGTCTACATCGACATGGAGAACAAGAACGGCCTGGCACTTGCGTTGAGCGATGAAGGCTCGATGACATGGAGCGATGCCATAACGGCTTGCGAAGGCAAGAGTGCTGTCGCCGGTGGCACATGGGTGCTGCCCAGCAAGGAGCAATGGGAGAAAATGGGAGCCTTGGAATCCGGCGTTGCCACTGCCACTGCCCTGTGCGACGGCTTCAGCAGCGTCGGTGGAACAAACATGCAGAGCGCAGCTTACTGGTCGAGCACAGCGAACAGTACCAATGCTAATAAAGCTTACCGTTACTACTTCACCACCGGTTTCTACTGGGAGAATAACGTCAATAAAACAGAGAACAACTATGTCCGTGCCTGCCTCACGTTCAACATATTGGTCGCTCCTCCCACCTATTCCGTCACCCTGGCCGAGGGCACTGAGGATGCCGGCAAGTGGACCATCAGCCCCGCCAAGGCTGAAGAGGGCGCAACCGTCACCGTCACGTACAACGGCGAGAAGAAGGTAAAGAGCGTCAAGGCCGTGAAGAAGGCGGCGACCATCCCAGTCACCAGCATCACGCTCAACAAGACCGCTACCACCATCTCGGCCGGCAATACCGAGACGCTCAGCGTAACCGCAGTGGCTCCCGACAACGCCACGGACAAAACATACACATGGAAGACGAGTAACGCATCGATAGCCACCGTTGACCAAGACGGCAAGGTGACCGCCGTAGCCTTAGGAACTGTCATTATCTATGCCGAGGCTAACGACGGTAGCGGTGTTAAGGGCAGCTGTACCGTTACGGTAAGCAAAGTCGTCACCATCAACCAGAGCGATTGGGGGGAAAGAGGTCAACGTAGTTTCACAAAAGACGGTGTCACCGTCTCAGCAGACATGATTGACCCTGAATTCGGCGAACTCGGGGGCAACATAACAATCTCTACCACCCTCGGTATCTTCTCAAAGATTGTTGTGACGGCCGAAGAGTGCTATGCTTCCGGCACGGGCTGGAGCGGTAACCATTCATCAATGACCTGGGCGGGCATTCCTGCCTCCACAGTCTCTTTCAGAGGCGAATTTGAGGGCCGGGGCAGCAACCCAACCACCATCGTCTGCACCATCGTGCCGTAGAACTGAACGCTCCCCGCTCGGGCTCACACGGGGACACGCTCACAGGGGGACAGACCCCCTGTGAGGTAATGGGCCCAGGGCGAGAACGGGAAAAGGACCACTCGGTGCGCCGAGTGATGGCCACAAGGTCGTTTTCTGACTACTCGGTGACAACCCCGGCGACGACGACCTGGGCGACGGCGATTGAAAGAACCGAAGGGACGCAAGAAGAAAAAAGAAACAATTAAAAACAATAAGATTATGAGAAAATTAAATCGATTAACAATGACGCTCGTGGCACTGCTCAGCATGACAACGGGCGCATGGGCGCAGACGGAGAACGAAGTCACCGTCACCCCCGTCACAGACAAGACCAACCAATGGACCTTCACCATGCCCGCCAACGACGTCGAGCTGCAGGTGGAGTACTACGCCGAGAGCCACCTCTTCCTCAGCAAGGAGGCACTGGCCGACAAGGATAACATCGTCGTGAAGAACGGCGAGACCACCGTAGCGTTCGACGACAACGGCAAGTCGACCAACACCGTCACCGAGGGCAACACCGTCACCGCCACCTACACCGGCAAGAAAGTACTCGGCATGACGGTGAAGAAGGGGGGTATAGTCCTCCTGAGTGCCGCCACGAAGGACGATATCGGCAAGGTGGTGTGCGCCGCAGGCCACCTGCACGAGGCGAAGACCGCCGTGCCCGACGGCTGCACCGCAGTGGGCATCCTGGGCCAAGTGACGGAGACGGGCCACGGACTGATTCTCGCCCTGAAGGACGCAGCGCAGCAGACTTGGAACACCATCAACGGCTGGACATCCGTGAATACTTACGCCGGCACCACGCTGAAAGTGCTGCCCGACGCTGACGCTCGCGGCACCAACCTGACCAGCTACACCACGCTGGGCGAGATCCCCGTGTCGAACTGGGGCGTGGCGAACTATGGGCCCTATTCGGGTATCTTCCTAAACCTCGACTCGAATAAGGATTACTCGGATGTCTATTTATATGATAACAATGTGAATGCCTACATCACCGGTGCTGGCGGCACGGCCTTGTCTGGCAATTATATTACTCTTGATGATGACGGAGGAAGTTATGCTTATGATTTCGATGACTCGAGTTATGGACCAACCGGTTATAGCCACTTGAAAAATGTCAGGCCAATCATCGCATTCTAACCCCCTCTCGCGCGTATATAATATAGAAGGTATAAACAACATAAAGAAATACAATATATGAAAAATTCGATTAAGAGAGAGCAAAGTCAAGCTTGCTTGAACTTTGCCGAACGGAAGAATTTTCGGCTGAAAGCCAAACATAAGATATTAATGACGCTCGCGCTGCTACTCACGGCAGTCACGGGCGCGTGGGCGCAGACCGAAACGCTGCTGACCACCATTACGGCAACAGCCAAAGAGCAAGCCAGCTACAGCACGGCGAATGTGGCAACCGTTTCATTCAGTTATACTGCAGGAGGGAGCTCAGCATACCTTGCTAACTGGGGATGGTGGGGATACGGATGGATAGCAACCGTCACCGCTGCCGAAGGATATACCATCACCAAATGTATATTCTATGACGACGCCGATCGTACAGCTACAGACAGCGAAGCTCCCTTTGTAGTAGAAACCACAGAAGAGGATAAGACGCCGAGAATAAATGGCACACCCATTGATGGTGGCAATATGCAGAGTAAGGGTATAAAAAAGATTGAGGTCTATGGCTACAAGTCCGAGCCCGCCATCGACGTGAAGTGGGACCCTGCAACCAAGACCGGCACCTTCGAGATGCCCGCCTACGACGTGGAGATAGCTCCCATCTACGCTCCTGTGGCTCAGTGGGCCGAAGTCGAGACTGTGAAGCAGCTGCCCGCCGCCATTGAGGGAATCTACGCCGAGAGCACCGATGCTATCGTCAAGGCCGGTACCGTAGCCTTCGCCGGAACGAGCACCGAGGTCAAGCAGGGCACAGTGATGTACGCCGTCACCAGCACCAACGAGGCCCCCGCACTCACCGCATTCAGCGCCGACGTGCCCACAGCCAAGGAGATTAAGACCGCTGGCGACGTCTATGTATGGTACTACATCAAGGGCGCCGACACCCCCACGGGCCAGGAGGCCACTGCCGAGAACACCTTCAACGACTCGGAAATCTGCCCTGAACCCATCACGGTCACCGTGCTCAGCAACAAGTTCGACATCCAGTTCAAGGCCGCCAACGCCAACACCATCGAGGCCGGCAAGGCTACCGTGAAGGTCGGCGACGAGGCTGCCGAGGTGAAGGAAGGCAAACTGACCGGCGTGAAGATGAACTCGAAGGTTACCGTCACCGCCAAGGATGGCTACAAGTTCCGCAAGGTGGAGGCCAAGAAGCATGAGGAGGTCACCTATATACTGCTCTCTGCCGCAACCGCTGAGGACATCGGCAAGGTGGTATGCGCCGCAGGTCATCTGCACACGGCGAAGACCGCCGTGCCCAGCGGCTGCACCGCAGTGGGCATCCTGGGTAAGGTGACATCAACCGGTCACGGCCTGATTCTCGCACTGAAGGACGCAAAGGACCAGAACTGGAACACCATCAACGGCTGGGAGTCCAAGACCACTTACGCCGGCACCACGCTGAAACTGCTGCCTGATGATGACGCCCGCGGCACCAACCTGACAAGCTACACCGCGCTGGGCGAGACCACCGTATCGAACTGGGCAGTGGCGCAGAAGAGCGACTATGTGCCGATATTCGTGAACCTCGGCTCGACGACTGGTGACAGTGAAGGCAAGACTTACGACGGCAATGTGAATGCCTATTTCACAGGCGTCGGCGGTACGGAAAGATCTAACAGCTATTGGTCTACTACGGAGTCCGATGCCAGCCACGCATGGTACTTCGGCGGTGGTTGTTGGGACGCCAGCAATAAGTCGGGTAGCTTTAGTGTCTGGCCAGTGCTCGGCTTCTGACCCTCTCTCGCGCGTATATTATAAAAGTATAAACAACATAAAGATATGAACAATATGAAACATAAGATATTAATGACGCTCGCACTGCTTATGCTGTCCGTAAGCATGAGTGCCATGCAGATATTCGTGAAGACGCTGACGGGTAAGACCATCACGCTCGACGTTGAATCTACCTACACCATCTTGAATGTGAAAGGAATGATCAAGGACAAAGAGTCGATACCAACCGACAAGCAGAGACTCATCTTCGCCGGCAAGGAGCTTGAAGACTCGAAGACACTGGACGACTACAACATCCAGAAGGAATCGACCCTCCATCTAATTGTAAAAACCGACGCCGGTCCCACAGTGACCATCAACGACACCAAGACCGAGGCTTCGTTCGAAATGCCAACCAGCGACGTGACCGTTGACTACGAGCTGGTGCGCGACATGAGCGTGAAGATGCAGGCACAAGTGGGCGACGACCCCGACAAGCAGCCCCGCTACCGCGTGAAGAAGAACGAGCAGACCGGTAAGTACGAACCCGCAGAAATGGATTACGAACAGGTGATGGCACTCTTCAGCGTCAAAGACCTGATAGAGAATACCACGCTCGATAAGCAGAACTACCTCGTCAGCATCTACGCCATCGACGCTGAAGGAAAGCCCACCGGCAACGCCATGGACTTCACCAACTTCACCTTCACCCCCGGACGCTACTGCGTGACAGCCAGAGCCAACACACTGCTCGAAGAGCCAGTGCCCTACGAGGGCACCACGGCACCCTCCAACATCTTCGAGCTCTACCAGGGCTACCAGGTGGTCATCCCAGCCGGCGAGTACGCCACCTACTATAAGGACGAGGCAGTGAGACTGGATGAGAAGGACAAGAACGACATCGAACTCTGCACCATCACTGCTGTAGAGGACGGAAAGGCTGTGCTCAGCGACAACTTCGACGCCATGACGGCGAACACACCGTTCCTGCTGAAGAACACAACCACCGAGGAGAAGACCATCCTGCTCATCCCATGCAACGAGCCTAACCTGGCCGTAACGGTTGCCAAGGAGTTCAAGGGCACCGAAGGCCCATGCGAAATCTCTGAAGCCCTGATGGCTACCGGCGACTTCTACGTATGCAACGGCAAGGAGTTCATCAAGGTTCGCGGCGCTGGCACACTGGCTGCCAACAAGGCATACCTCTTTGTCTTCCGTCGTAGCATCGGCGGCGAAGGCGAAGGAACCACCAGCATCGATAACGTTAACCCTAACCTTAACGATAACGAGGCTACATGGTACGACCTGAACGGACGACGCCTGCAGGGCAAGCCTAGCCAGAAGGGACTGTATATTAAGAATGGACGTAAAGTCGTGGTACACTAAAGATTAAATATTAAAGATTAAATGAATATGAAAAAGATATTTTCGATATTAGCACTGGCTCTCGCGGCAATGACCGCGAGCGCCAAAGTGGCAGAAAGCTACAAGCTGACTGTAGGCAAGAGTGAGAAAGGAACCGTCATGTTCCTGGTGAACGGCTCGGAAGTGGATGCCGCTGCCGAGGGCACTACCGTGACCATGGAGATTACGCCCGAGGGCGGATACGTGGTTAAGGAAGTGACCAACTCGCTATATACTGACTGGAACAGCGCACGCGCCGCATCGACCAAACGTAACTTACGACATCGAGATTCCAACGCCCGCCGAGGACAAGAAGGACGAGGAGAAAGAGGTGACCGACGTGAAGATGGACATGCAGCCGGCAGAGGGCGAGGCACCCACGACCGACCCCACGACGGGCATCACTACCATCCCCGTTGACATCACCGGCGTAGAGGTGCCCCAGACGGCTCCACAGGAAATCGTCATCGAGGTGGCTGCTTCCACACAGGTGGGCAACAACGTATTCGTAGTACGCGAAATCAAGGCCGACGCCTTCAAGACTAACGACGAAAACGTGAAGGTGACAAAGGTCATACTGCCCGACACCGAAGCGCCACTGACCGTGGAGGCCGGCGCCATGAAGCCCAACGGCGCACCCATTGACGTGCAGACACCGCTGGCACTGCTGGACGACTACGCACTGATGAACACCATGAAGGAGAACTACGAGGCTAACAAGGTGACTGCCAAGGCTACCGCACCAGATCGCTTCTTTACCTTCTCAAGCGGCGTCGATGTCTTAGTGCCCGAGGGAGTAACCGTATATCGCGCATTCAACGAAAACGGCAACATCCGCATCCTACCCATCGAAGAGGCTAACCAGTCGAAGATTATCAAGGCCAACAACGGCGTACTGCTCTCATGCAACGAGATGAAGGGCGGAAAGGCCTACGAATTCGTGGCTAACCCCAGCGGTCCCAAGAGCGGCACAAAGCCTGCCACCACCGACGCCAAGAGCTACGAGGGCAACAGCATGGTGCCCGTCATCGAGGCTAAGAACTATGCTACCGGACAGTACCTGATTATGAAGGGCAACCAGTTCCACACCATCTCTGCCAACGGCAAGGTGCCCGCCTGCAAGGCTGTGTTCGATATCAATAAACAATAACCAATAACCAATAAATGATAAACGTTATGAAAAAGATATATAGCAAGCTAATAGCAGTGCTGGCAGTGGTGGCAATGACCACGATGTTCAGCTCCTGCGACAAATTTGGCAACACGGATGGACCAGCCTTGACGAGAGCGTAGTCAAGGTGGACGCCCGTAGCGGACTGGTGACGCCCGTGGCTCCCGGTACGGCGATGGTGAAGGCTTATACCGACACCAAAACCGTGCGCCAGGGTGACTACGTCGTCATCACCGTCATAGGTAAGAGCCTCAGCGTCATCGGCGATGCACTCGACCAGTCGCTGGCTGACTAAGAAAGGATACCAATTTACGCACTATACACGTTAACCCGAGTTAAGTGTAACTCTCATAAGCTTCAAAAGGTTAATAATAAATTGGTATCGCCTCCCTGCACAGTGAAGTGCGGGGAGGTTTTTTTGAAGCAAAAAGGACACAAGGGGTCTGTGTGTCATTATCGACTAATTTTCTGAATGGAAAATTTGCAGTAATAGAAAAAAGTCGTATCTTTGTACGCATTAATCCCATTCAGTCAGCACGAACAGACACTAACAAGGATGAGAAGAGTATTATTCATTGCAATGATGATGATGGTTCAGATGGTGTCAGCACAGGATGAAACCATCGTTTTCACACCTCAGTGGACGGCCCAGGCGCAGTTTGCTGGCTATTACGTTGCTGAGGCTAAGGGCTTTTATCGGGAGGCAGGCGTCAAGGTACGCATAGAGCATCCGTCGGTCACGCAGCCTGCCATGAGCCGCCTGCGCAAGAACGAATGTCAGGCTACCACGCTGCAACTGTGTCAGGCATTGGAGCTGATAGACGAAGGCTTCTCGCTGGTAAACATCCTGCAGACGTCGATGAACAATGCTATGGTTATTGTCTCTGCCAGCGACAAGGACCCGCTGACACAGAAGGGTGCCCGTGTGGGTGTGTGGAGTGTCGGCTTCGGCCAGTTAGCCATCTGCATGAGCATCAAGGACCATCTGGACTACCAGTGGGTGCGCTTTGCCCATAACGTCAACCTGTTTGCGGCTGGTGCTCTCGATGCCACGCTGGCCATGAGCTATAACGAGTATTACCAGCTGGTACAGGCGGGTGTCAAGATGACCGACAAGAACGTGTATCGCTTCTGTGACCACGGATACAACGTGCAGGAGGACGGCGTCTATATGACCCGTGAATACTATGCCCAGCACCAGGAGCAGGCGCGCCGCTTCGCCCAGGCCAGCAAGAAAGGATGGGAGTGGGCCGTCAAACATCCCAAGGAGGCACTGGACATCGTGATGCGGTATGTCGATGAGAACCACATAGCCACCAACCGCGTGATGCAGCAGCTGATGCTCCAGGAGGTGCTTCGCCTGCAGGTGGACCGCGAGTCGAAGAAGCGCGAGTTCCGGTTGCGCCCCGACATGGTGAAGCTGGCCAGTCGCCTGATGGTGGAGAACCTCATGCTCAGCCGCGAAATAACGTATGACGAAATAGCCATGCCTCGAAACCCCAACACATCAAAGCACCATAACCCTAAGACCTCGAAATGAAAACAATCATAGCCTATATCCGTCGCAAACTCTCCGTCAGGGTTAGCCTGTGGGTGGTGTTTTTCGCCACCGTTATCTTTATTGCTGCCCTCAGCTTCCTGTTCTACCAGGCCCGTGAAACCGTACGTCAGGAGGCCATCAGCCGTGCCACACAGATTCTCGACAAGACCTCTTTGCGCGTGGACAGTATCCTGAACCGTGTAGAGGTGGCTTCCAACATGGTGAAGTGGTTGGTGGAGCGCCATCCCGACAAGGCTGACTCGATGTTCGTGTACAGCCGCAGCATGCTGTTGAACAACCCTGACTTCTACAACTGCTCCATCGCCTTCGAACCTGACTATTTCAAAGAGAAAGGCCGATACTTCTCGGCATACACCAAACACGTGGGCGATTCGCTCCGCACCATACAGGGCGGCAGCGACAACTACCGGTATTTCTATGTGGACTGGTATCTGTTGCCCAAGCTGCTCGATCGTCCGTGCTGGACGGAGCCTTACTTTGACTTGGACGTGGCTACCAACACCAGCGAGATGGTGACCAGCTTCTGCCAGACCATCAAAGACGGACAGGGGCAGATGATAGGTGTCATCAACACCAGCCTTTCCATTACGTGGCTTTCACATACCATCTCTGCTGTCAAGCCCTATCCGCATTCCTACAGCATCATGATCGGCAGGGGCGGTACCTACTTCGTACATCCCGACACGACGAAAATAACCCGCCAGACGATCTTCACACAGACCATCCTTCAGCCTGACACGGCGATGACAGCCCTGGGCAAGGCCATGCAGCAGGGCAAGGAAGGCATGAAGTACATGAAGATAGACGGCACGGACTGTTACGTGTTCTACAAACCCCTGGGACATACGGGATGCTCGATGGCTATTGTCTGTCCCGAGAGCGACATCTTCAGCGGCTTTGACCGTTTGCAACACACCATCATGATCATCGTGGTGGGTGGACTGCTGCTGATGCTCTTCTTCTTCATCCGCATCATTACCCGCGAGCTGAGGCCTCTCAGACAGTTGGCCCAAGGTGCCGAGACGATAGCCTCCGGTCAGTTTGATGCTGTGTTGCCCGACTTCAAACGCATTGACGAGATAGGACAGCTGACACAGTCCTTTGGAAACATGCAGCAGTCGCTGGTGAGATACATCGAGGAACTGAAGGACACCACTGCCCAGAAAGCATCGATAGAGAGCGACCTGCGCATTGCCAGTGAGATACAGATGGGTATGCTGCCCGAGCACTTCCCCACACGGGAGGAACGCGACGACGTGCAGCTCTTTGCCTCGCTGACTCCTGCCAAGGAGGTAGGCGGCGACCTCTTCGACTTCTACTTCCGCGACGAGAAGCTTTTCTTCTGCATCGGCGACGTGTCGGGCAAGGGTGTGCCTGCCTCGCTCTTCATGGCGGTAACACGCTCTACCTTCCGCACCGTGTCGGCTCACGAGTCGATGCCCGACCGCATCGTGACTACGATGAACAAGACGATAGCCGACATGAACAAACGAAACATGTTCGTCACCCTCTTTGTCGGAGTCCTCGACCTGCCAACAGGTCGCCTGTACTACAGTAATGCCGGACACGATGCTCCGCTGCTGGTAGGTGCCGGTGTCGGCGAACTGCCCTGCGACTCGAACATCCCCGTCGGCTTTATGCCCCAATGGCAGTACACGCTGCAGGAGATTACCATTTTCACGGGAACCACCATCCTGCTCTTCACCGACGGTCTGACAGAGGCGATGGATTCCGATTATGCCCAGTTCAGTATGGAGCGCGTCAACGACGTGGCTATAGCAGCCCTCGAGAATCAGCAACGCGAGCCACGCCAGCTCATAGAGCAGATGACCAAGGCTGTCCACCGCTTCGTGGGCGATGCCGAGCAGAGCGACGACCTGACCATGATGGCCGTACAATACATCAAGGAGCAGAGCCATGTGCTGATGCGTAAGAACATCGTGCTGCGCTGCGACACTCAGGAGTTGCCACGGTTGACGGCCTTTACCGAAGAGGTATGTGAGGCTGTGGGGCTGTCGCCCGAAGTGGCTGCCCAGATAAGAGTGGCTATCGAGGAGGGTGTGGTGAACGTGATGTACTATGCCTATCCCGCTGGCAAACAGGGCGATGTGACGATAGAGGCCGCCTCGAACGAGACGCGCCTGAAGTTTACCATCATTGACAGTGGCAAGCCCTTCGACCCTACTGTCTATGCGCCTGTCGATACCACGCTGTCTGCCATGGAACGGAAAGTTGGCGGACTGGGCATCCACATCATGCGCCAGAATATGGATTCAATGAACTACGAGCGCATTGACAACCTCAATGTGCTGACGCTGAGAAAGAAGATTAAAGATTAAAAGATATAATATAATGAACGTAACTATTCAAGAACAGAACGACAACATAGTTGCCATTTTGGAAGGCAGTCTGGACACGGCTGCTTCCGTAGAAACCGAAAAGGCTATGAGCCCACTTAAAGACGTAGAGGGAAAGGATATCATCCTCGACTGTACTGAACTGGAATATATCTCGTCAGCTGGTCTGCGTATCTTCCTCGTCATTCTTCAGAATGCCCAGGAAAAAGGTGGACACGTGTACGTCAAGGGAATCACCGAAAACGTCCGTTCCATCTTCGCCATCACGGGCTTTCATAACCTTTTCGAATTTATCTGAACCGATTAACCCAGCAAGTTAGCGGGAAGTGTCGGCATGGCACCGTTCTGGGTGCAAACGTATGCTGACACTTCTACGGCTATGCGGTGTGCTTCCTCCATGGGCTTGCCGTTCAGGATAGAGGCACAGAAGGAACCCGTGAAGGAGTCGCCTGCACCTACCGTGTCGGCTACCGTCACCTTAGGCGTATCCTGGAACGAGGTCAGGCCTGGTGCAAAGACATACGAGCCATTGGTGCCGCAAGTCAGTACGAGCAACTTCAAATCGTATTCTGCCAGCATCTTCTCGCAAATGCCACGCATATCCAGGTCATCGTAGCCATACATACGCTTGATGACGATAAGTTCTTCGTCGTTAATCTTCAGGATGTTGCAACGCTTCAGCGATTCCTCTATCACATTCTTTGAATAGAACTGCTGACGCAGGTTGATATCGAAGATTTTCAGGCAGTCCTCGGGGGTGTCATCCAAGAACTGGCGGATGGTAGCCCACGACACGACGTTACGCTGTGCCAGAGAGCCGAAGCAGACGGCGCGGCAGTTCTTGGCAATATCTGCAATCTCCGGGGTATAGGGAATGTTGTCCCATGCCACGTTCTCCTTAATCTCATAGGCGGGGATTCCTTCTCCCGAGAGTGTTACCTGTACCGTACCCGTAGGATATTTCACCCTGGGCATCACGTAGTTCAGTCCATGTTCTTTGAGTGCTTCTATCGTCTCGTCGGCTAATTTGTCTTCACCCAAGGCACTGATAGCCAGGGTGTTGAGTCCAAACTGTCCGGCATGATAGGCAAAGTTTGCCGGCGCACCACCAAGTTTCTTTCCTTCGGGAAGTACATCCCATAATGCCTCACCGAGGCCTACTACATAACGTTTGTTAGCCATAATATTTATTTATCTTTATTGATTAATCTTTAATGTTTTACTTTCGGAATATACATGAAGAGATAGATCACACCGACAGCCATGACGGCTACGGCACCGGCCTGTCCCATTTCGTCACTGCAGAATCCCATGATCAGTGGGAATACCGTACCACCGAACAAGCCCATAATCATGAGGCCCGAAACCTCGTTTTGCTTGTCGGGCACAGAGAGCAGCGCCTCCGAGAAGGCCATCGAGAAGATGTTAGAGTTGCCATAGCCTACCAGTGCAATTGCAATATAGAGTACGGTCTTTGTCTCTCCGCTGAACATCAGCACCATGCTGGCAGCCATCAGGATAACGCTGATGATAAAGAACCAGCGTGTCTTCATGATACGGAGGAAGAACGAACCTGTCAGCGCACCGATGGTACGGAAGATGAAATAGAGCGAGGTGGCAAAGGCTGCCTCGTTGAGCGTCATGCCCACACGTTCCATCAACAGCTTCGGGGCGGTGGTGTTGGTACCTACGTCAATGCCCACATGGCACATAATAGCCAGGAATGACAACAGTACGATGGGCTTGCCCAACAGGCGCAGGCAGTCCATGAACGACGACGACTTGCCTTCGCTCATCTCCTCGTGGATGGGGGTGAACCATAACAGCAAGGCGGCCAGTACACCTACGATGAAATAAATCATGAAGAGCACACGCCAGTCGTAGCCGAACGAGGGGATGACCTGGGTGGCTCCCCACATAGCCAGATAGGGGGCCAGGAAAGAGGCGATAGCCTTGACAAACTGTCCGAAGGTCAGCGTAGAGGCCAGGTTCTTATCGCCGATAATCAACATGGCCAGCGGATTGATGCTGGTCTGCATCAGGGCATTGCCGATGCCTAACAGCGAGAAGGCAGCCAGCATGATGCCGAAGGAGTGACCGAAGAGCGGTATCATCAGCGATACCACCGTTACTACGAGTGACAGCAGTACGGTGTTCTTGCGGCCTATCTTGTTCATCAGCATACCCGTAGGAACGCTGAAGATGAGGAACCAGAAGAATACCAGCGAGGGGAAGATGTTAGCTACTGAGTCGGTCAGACCTAAGTCTTCCTTCACATAATTGGAGGCGATGCCCACCAGGTCCACGAAGCCCATGCAGAAGAAGCAGAGCATCACGGGAATCAGATAAATCGATTTGTTTTGATTACCCATAATATTTAATTTTCAATTTTCAATTATCAATTATCAATTCTCAATTCTCAATTTGATAGATTGTGGCTTTTCCTCCCTTTACCTGCAACTTGTTATAGGGCACGCTGGGGAATACCAGGTTGGTCATAGCCATCTTGCCATCGGTGTCGAACACCTCGATGCTGCAGCGGTCTATGAAGATGCGCAGCTGTTTAATGACGCCATGCGTAGGAGCCACCGTCGTGCAGGGGAATGCCTCACTGAAACCCACGTCGCCGCTCTTCGTGCGGTCCATCGTGAATGTCTGCTGTGAGGCATCGTACTTCATCACTACCTGCTCGCCCTTGTCGTTCGAGAGGATGATCTCTGCCTGGCTCTTCATGTCAACCACAATCTCGCAGGCCTCTGTAGGCTTCTTCACCTTGGCACCACGGAGTGCCAGCATCTCCTTCGAAGGCACTACGCTGACGTAGGTCTCCTCGCCGGCACGGAACAGTCCGAGGTCGCGGGGGATGGAGTTGGCAGAGCGGAACTGCTTGGTGGGCACCTGGTTGGCATACTGCCAGTTGGACATCCATGCTAGCACGACATGGCGGTTCTCGGGTGCGTTATAGAACGATACGGTGGCATAGTGGTCCTTGCCATAGTCGAGCCATTTCGTCACCTTCGGCATCGACTCGCAGGTGAACTTATGACCATCGAACTGGCCTACGAAATACTGGGTGGCACTTCCGCCGAAGGGACCTCCGGGGTTGATATTACAGATCAGCACCCAATTTCTCATTCCTAATTTCTCATTTCTAATTTCGAACAGATCTGGGCATTCCCATACACCGCCGTGATTGCCATACTCCTTGCCGAAGGAACTCTCGTATTTCCACTCCTTCAGGTCTTTCGACGAATAGATGCGCATCTCCTGTCCGGCAGCCAGAATCAGGTTCCATGCCTTGATGTCCTCGTTCCAGAACGGACGTGGGTCGCGGAAGTCTGCCACATCACTGGTGGTCAGCACGGGATTGCCGGCATATTTCTGGAAAGTGCGTCCGCCGTCCTTCGAGAAGGCCAGCGACTGTGTCTGGTGATGACCTGCCGAGGTGTACATGGCTACCACCTCGTCGCCCTTGATGACGCACGAGCCGCTGAAGATGCTACCCAGCCAGTCGGCCTCGATAGCTGTGGGCTGTGCCTCCCAATGTATAAGGTCGCGCGAGGTAGAGTGTCCCCACGTCATGTTCTCCCACTGCGATCCGTAGGGGTTCCACTGGTAGTAGAGGTGCCACACACCATCTTGATAGAACATACCATTTGGGTCATTCATCCATCCGTACTGCGGGGTATGGTGGTAGATGGGACGGAAGTGTTCGCGGTTGGTGGTGTCGAATTTGGCGGCATACTTCATCTCGCGCCAGCAAACAAACTCACCCACGGCACCCTTCTGACGACGGTCGCCATGAAACTCGATGTCCAGGAGCTTGGCACCCTTCAGGTCCAGTGGCACATAATAATCGACGCGGTCGATGGCCAGCTTCACGTTCAGCCGTTTCATCATGTCGTTGTCGCCATTCAGCACGGCAATGGCTGCAATTTCTTCCGTCTCCTGTACGGGCAGCAGCAGATAGTTCTCGCCCTGCTTCACTTTCAGCATGGCATGCTTGTCACCCAGCACGGTGTACTTCACCTGTGCCGTTGCTCCCATGAGCATCGTCACTGCTGCCATCATTGTCAATAACAGTTTCTTCATTGTTGTCATGTTTTTAGTTATAATTATTTTGAATGATTTTGCTGCAAAGTTATCTTTTTTCCCCATTTCATCCTATAACTTATGATACAAAAACTAATAAAAAACGTTCATTGCAACAAATTTACCTGCAATGAACGTTTTTTTTGTAAAAGCAACATTGTTATAGTCTAAGGGAACAAAACTTCGACTGAAAGGTGTCATGCTGGACAATTACCTCGTGCATAGGGTATTGAAAAGAGAATGAGGATGTGCCTCCACACATCCTCATTCTTCTTTTCTGAAAACAAAATACCTAACGTAAACTATAACCACTACTAACTTTAAAAACTACTAACTATAAAACTACTAACTAACTAAAACAATCTCTTAACACGAAGCACACAATCTTTTATCTGATGCAAAAGTAGTTAGAAAATGAGAAGAATACTATAAGTTATCGTTCTTAGATTAAGAAAAATCGTTCAATGCAACAAAAATGCTAGCATTGAACGATTTTTTAAAGTCGCGATATGTATTACCTCTTTCTACTAACCAGTAGATGTATTACTTCTTGATGACCTTCTTGCCGTTGACAATGTAAATACCCTTGGCACTGGTGTTGGTGCAGAGTTGGCCGGAGAGGGTATAAACCTTATTGTCGGCATGGCTGTCGGTATTCTTAAGCTGTTGAATGCCGGTGGGGTTGTCGGAAGTGACGATGGTGATGTTGGGGCACTTAGCCTTGATGACGTTCCAGTCCTCATCCCAACGAGCGGCTTCGCTCACGTTGAGCACGGTGGCTTCAGGTGCCAGCTTTGAGGCGAGCAGGGCATAGTCGTCGTAGGACAATGGATGCCAGTCGCCGTCCCAAGTACACTGGTAGGTTCCCTTGCCAATGGTGCCAGTCACCTTGACTTCGCCAGTCAGCGAGTTATCGGCACAGGCCAGAATACCCTTGTCATTGACCATGGGACCCTCTAGCTTGATGTCGTCAACATAGAAAGTCTTACCCTCGCCATCTGCTGTCTTTTCAAAAGGCCAGATAGCCAGTACATTGTTGCCGCTGTCAGTAATCTTATTGAAATCGGGACCAGCAGCGAACTCGTAAACCAATACCTGCCATCCGTTACCACCGTCGTACCATGCGATACGCTCTGCATTGTAGGCTCCGTCCTTGCCTTCTAGCTGTACCAGCACATTGTGGGCATCGGCCATCTTCAGACGCATTGTCAAGCGGCGCAGGGCCTTGAAATCAACATCGCCTACGGGCAGTGCGGCATTGTGGTGCTCGTCGGCCCAGCCGCCGGGGTTAGCCTTCAGCGTGAACTTCATGCACTTGTTGCCATCTTCTTCTTCTACTACGGTGGGCTCTGCACGGTTCCAGAAGCCACCGTCACTGCCTACTTCCTTGTCATCGCCATTCCAAAGGATGACTTGTGAAAAACTTGTTGTTGCTGCGAACAGCATTCCGAGTAAAAATAATTTTCTCATACGCTTGAATTACTAGAATGAATAATTATTAATAATGTGTAATGGATGATATGTGATGTAAGAGGTAAGATGGATGATGTGTAATACCAGCCTCACCTCTTCTTACCTCTTACTTCTCACTTCTTTGACCTAAAGATACAAAGCGACTTCGTCGATAACTCACTTCTTACATTTTACTGTACTTTCACTTTCACGTCGCTAACGGTGATAGTACCGCCGTAGTTGTTGATGCTCCAGCAGTTCTTGGTGATACCGTAGATGCGGTTGGTGTAGCATACGTTATCGTTGATGTACATGACGAGCACGGAGTTGTCGGTGTAGATGTCCACCTTGTAGGTGTTGTCAGCAGGACGGGCAAATCCGTAGCCGTCGATACCGCGGATGAAGCCCTTGCCGTAGATCTTTGTCTCGGTGCCGTCGTTGTTCTTCTGGATGCGGAATCCCTCTTCCTCGAAGTTCACCTTGCGCCAGTTGTCGTTCTCGGGATTGACGACCATGGTGTAGTAGTACTCAGGGTCTGTGCTGCGTACTACGGAGATGCCGAACTTGTCGGAGTTGCCGGCAGTCTTGACGGTGAACGAGATGTGGTTGCAGGCACCCAGTCGGTTGTAGAGCACGTAGGCATCGTCGCCAGTGAGTGTGCCGTTGTTATATCCGTTGCTGGCCATGATGTTCAGGGCTGCATCCTTGGTGTATTTGTCGCCGATGGCGGGCACGGCACCGAGGGTCAGCGTGCCGTCGGCATGCTGGATAATCTTGTGGCATACCAGTGCACCGGCCCATGCGGGCTCGCCGTCAGCACCCACGTTGACGTTCTTGTCGAAGAGGGTGGCTCCCTCGCGGATGGGGCACCATCCCCAGATGTAGCGGTCGGTACCGTCGGAGGCTGTCTTGCCTGCATAGAAGGCACGGGTGTCGAGCACGCCCTCCTTGCCGTCCTGGGGCCAGTGGGCACCCGGGTCGCTGAAGCAGTCCTTCAGTCCCTGGAAGCTCTTGGCCATCATGTATTTCACCTTACGGCTCCAGTCGGTGCGGTAGCCCTCGCTATAGATGAAGTACCACCAGTCGCCCATCTTGAAGATGTCGGGGCACTCACACATGCGGTCCCATACCATGTTGAACTGACCTACAAATTCCCAGTTCTTCAGGTCGGTAGATTTGAAGTCGAGGAACTTCAGCTTGCCGGCAATGACCATGTGCCACAGTCCGTCGTCGGCCTTGAACACCTGAGGATCGCGGAAGTCGGTGCCGGTGTTGTAGTCGGAACCCTTCAGCGTCCACTGGTAGTCCTTGGTCCATGTCTTGAAGTCGGGCGACGTAGCGCGCAACACCACCTCGCGGACACTGCCAGCCTGGAAGCTGTGACCGGTATAATAGATGTAGTACTGCTTGTCGGCCTCGCTATAGACGGCACAACCTGTACCCAGGGCTGCATCGGCATCCATCACGGAAGAACCGGTGGGGAGGATTTCGCCCAGCGACTCATAGTTGGCGCAGTCGTCGGTGGTCACTGCCCAGAAGGGGTGGTAGGTCGGTCCGTTGTTGACATACTCCTGCAGGTAGAGCACCTTGAAGTCGCCGGTGTTCTCGTCGTAGAACGGCATGGGGTCGCCGCAACGGCCAATCTGCGGATTGTAGTAAGTCTGCTGGGCATTAGGCTCGGTGGGGGTGAAAAACTCCGTCGTGCCAGCCCAGTTCTTGTCGGGATCAGGACTATAGGTGTCGTCACTGCAGCTGGTGGCTGCTGCGCACAAGGCGCAGCCCACCAGACCGGTATAGAATATATTAAACATCTTTTTCATAATGCGTTATTTCGTTAAAATGTTGAAAGCATTCGACGTGATTATCTCGATGTTCTTGTGGAACTTCTCGGTATAGCCAGGTTCGTAGGTGTAAGAGAACCAGTCGTAGCATCCAGAGCCGATACAGATGATGTGACCCTTGCCGTCGTGGGCAGGATACTCCCAAGCTACCACGGCACCGTCGCCACCGACACCCAGGATGGTACCACCCGTGCGGGCTTCCCAAGCTCCGTGGTTGTCATAGCCACCCCAGTCTGCTCCGATGTGATACTGAGCGGTAGAGTTGGTGATATGATAACCGGCATCGGTGCAATAGACGCGGTTAGGATCGTCGCCGGCAATGATGCCCTGCCAGAGCGGATGACTCTGCTGTCCGTTGTACATCATGAAGTCCCAAGGACCACCGCAGGTCTCGGCCTCGAACTCTTTCTGACCCCAGCAGTTGTTTGGTGTGGTCCACTCATCGTCACCGGTGACACCGATGAACGAAGGAACATTCGTGGCATAGCGTGTGAAGAAGAACGAACCGCCATTCTCGTAGAACGAACGAAGCTCGTTGAGCGTGTTCATGGCCTCAGGAGCCTTCAGCACGAACTGGTCGTGACCGTCCACACCACCGTCGTAGTGGAAGTGCCACCACATCACCTTACACTCAGAGAGGTCGATGGTTCCGGCACGGAGGTCGGCAAACGAAGCATAGAGGGTCTTGGGAACATTGCCCAGCATCCACTGGCAGGCAGCCTTGGCCTCTGGGTCGAGATCGTCCATGGTAGGAGCACTACCCAGGAACAGGGCGTAAGGCTTGTCGATGGAGATGACCGTCACGGTGTATTCGCTCTCGGCGGAATTGTTGGTTACCTTATACTTCACAGGATGTGTGAAGTCCTGAGCAACACCCGTTGCAGGCGATATTGTGGCATTGGCACTATAGGAAATGGTGGGCACCAAGTTGCTCAGGTCCATGCCACCAGGCAGATAGACGGTGATGGTCTTCTTCGACTCGTCGATAGAACCCGTATAGATGTCGTTGATGACAAAGCTGTAGATGCGAGCCTCGTCGTGCATCACATAAAGCGTCCACTCCAGCGATACGTCACCGTTGCGAACAATCAGCGACTTGGCATTGTCCATGTCCAGGGTCTCACCCTGCTTCACGTTACAGGTAGCACCCTCGGAAAGCGTCAGCTTGCTGACCGTCATGGCCGAGGTCTCATACACCTCCGGCAAGCGAACCACGATGCTGCGAGAGTTCAGGTCGATATTACCCTCATAGGCGTCGAGCGATAATGCTTCCACCATGCAGTCGCCAGAGAGCCGGAGGTCGCTGACATGGTCGCTAGAGCACGACCACAGACCGAGGGCCAGGCAGAGGGCACAGAATATATTGAATATCTTTTTCATATAATTCATAATTTATAATGCATTATTCATAATTCAGAAACGATCAGAAATTCATTACTCATTTCTCATTTCTCATTACTCATTTCTCATTTTTATTTACCAGTTTCCACAGTTCTGAATGTAGTTGCCGCGAGCTGCTGACATCTGCACGAACGGTATTGGCAGGTATTCACCCTTGTTGGCGGTGAATTGAGCATCGCTGTACAGTGCGCAGTTGTCAATCTCCTCAGCATAGTACTTGTTCAGCACGGTGGCAGCATCGCCCCAGCGAACCAGGTCGAAGAAACGCTCAGACTCCATAGCCAGCTCCAGGCGGCGCTCCATCTTCACAATCTTCACCGTCTCGTCCTTGCTGTAAGAGCCCTTATACGGGGTGACATACATCTTCACGCCGTAGGTGTTCTGATAGCTGCCTATCATCTGGGTGCTGCCGGCAGCACGCTGGCGAATCTGGTTCACCAGAGCGATGGCCTGCTCGCTGTTGCCCAGCTGTGCATACGCCTCGGCACGCATCAGCAGCACGTCGGCATAGCGGAACACGATGCGGTTCATGGAAGAAGCCCAGTAGGAACCCTTGATGAGGTACTCGCCGATGAGTGCTGGATCGACATTCTGTTTCAGCGATACATAGTAGCCATAGACACCACCGGAACGGCTCCATACGCTGGTCTTGTCCATCATGAAGTTCTTGTTGAACATATAAGGCAGACCGGGCATGCCCACTGTCAGGAACAGACGGGGGTCGGCATTGTCGGCATTCATGTCATAGTCCTTCTGATTGAACGTGTCAAGCAGAGGCAGACCGTCGGCACCCGTGCGGAAAGCGTTCACCAGGTTCTGTGAAGGCTTGAAGAAGTCGGTACCGCCATCGGTAGCGCCGGGGATGTTGGGAGGAATCAGACCGTAGCTCCAGTTCAGGTTACCAAAGGTAGAACCGTCGTTGCGCGAATACTGGATGGCCCAGATGCTCTCCACCCCGTTCTCAAACTGCTCCTCGGGGCGGAAGTTGTTGTGGATGTCAGCCTCCAGACCATAGTTGGCATAGAGTGTAGGATTGGTATATTCAATGACCTTCTCCAGCTCAGCCTGGTTGATGCTGGTCACCTGGTTGGTGTTCTCATCGTCCTGATGATAAGCCTTGTACAGATAAACCTTTGCCAGGAAAGCGGCAGCGGCAGCCTTGGTGGGACGACCCTTGTCGGCCTGCTTCTCAGGCAGCACCTTGAAGGCCTCCTCCAGGTCGTTGATAATCAGCTGCCAACCCTCGTCGTTAGAGTACTCACGGTTCGACAGGGTGTTGTACTCGTCGTAAGTCAAGTTCTCGTTGACAACAAAAGGAATATGCTTATACAGACGCTTCAGCAGGAAGTGACCGTATGCACGCAGGAACTTCATCTCGCCTAGGCGCTGCTGCTTCATGTCGAAATCGCTCACGTTCAGCAAGGCAATGGCACTGTTTACACGAGAGAGACTGTTGTACAGACGAACCCACATGTCGTTGATGTTCCAGTTGGTGGTGAGCACACCCTGCTGGATTTCCAGCTGATGGAACACGTCGCCGTCGCCAGGACCCGAACCGCCCTTGTAGGCATCGTCGGAACGCACCTCAAAGTTCCACATCGAGAACGATGAGTTAATATCTTCTGCTGTGGTGAAGATGGCATACGCTGATACCACCATAGCCTCAGCATTCTCCGGAGTCTTCACCTGCTCATCGCTCAGCGTTCCCTGCGGCACATGCTTGTCAAGGAAGCTCTCGCAAGAAGAGAAACCACCGGCGAGACAGATGGAGCAAACTATATATAATAACTTTTTCATAATGGCTGTCGTTTTAGAATGATACATTGAGACCGAACGTTACGTTAAGAGGAATAGGATAGCCGAAGTTGGCATTCTCCGGATCAACACCCGTAAACTTCTTGCTCTTGATGGTCAGCAGGTTCTGGGCTGACAGATATACACGGACACGTGTCATGTAAATTTTCTCCACCAGACTCTTTGGCAAGTTGTAGCCCAACTGGACGGTGCGCAGCTTGGCATAAGAGCCGTTCTCCACGAAGTAGCTGGACACGCGCTTCTCGTTGTTGTTGTCCATTGTGCTCAGGGCAGGAATGGTAGAACCGGCGTTGTTGGGTGTCCATGCATCGAGTAGTCGCTGACCCTTGTTCAGGTTCGAAATGTTCAGACCCTGCCACAGGTCGGTCTCACGCTTCAAGTCGGTGATGACGTCAACCCCCTGCACACCCTGCCAGAACATGGTGAAGTCGAAGTTCTTATATTGCAGGTAGATGTTCAGACCCCATGTGAAGTCGGGAACGGGAGAGTATATCCAGTCTTGGTCGGCCTCGTTGATGACACCGTCGCCATTGAGGTCCTTCCAGCGGATGCGACCAACACCGGCACCATTCTGTACGGCGTGGTTGTCCACCTCCTGCTGGCTGCAGAAGATGCCGTCATAGACGTAGCCTACCTGTGAATACATAGGATGTCCGATGACGCTCTTCACACCATTACCACCGAAGGTTCCGTTGGATGCTACAGTATCGGGCAGCTTCGTCACCTTGTTGCGATAGGTGCCGATGTTACCAGTGATGTCGTATGAGAACTTGCCAATCTCACCACGATAGCCGAGGTTGAACTCGATACCCTTGTTCTCCACCTCACCGGCATTGATCCACTGTGAGGCACCCTCACCCATCACACCGATGGCGGGCATATCGACCAGGATGTCGGTGGTCTTCTTGTAATACCATTCGAACGAACCGTACAGTGAGTTATGGAACAGTCCGAAGTCGAAACCGAGGTTGGTCTGTGTGGTAGTCTCCCACTTCAGGTCGTCGTTACCCAGACGGGTACGACGGAAACCGCTGGGCAGCTGCTTGCCACCGTTCGTACCCTCGATGTCATAGCTGGTACCATAGCTCTGTCCGCCAAACTGTGCCTCGCCGTAGTTGCTCTCATAGAGCGTGTAGCGGGCAATGACGGGAATCTCCTGGTTACCGGTCTGACCCCATGAGGCACGCAGTTTCAAGTTGTCCAGCCATGTCAGCTTCTTCATGAAGTCTTCCTGGCTGATGCGCCAACCGGCACTCACTGAGGGGAACGTACCATAGCGGTTGTTCTTACCGAAACGGCTCGATCCGTCACGACGTATCGTGAAGCTGGCCATGTATTTGTCGTCGTAAGTATAGTTGATCTTACCGAAGAAAGAGGTCAGTGTGAAGCCTTCGCCACCACCGTAAGCCTCCGTCTCGCCCACACCGGCGTTAGGCCACATGTAGTCGGGATCCAGTACGGCAAAGTCGTAGCGTTTGCCACTGAAATAGCGGTCGTCCTCGCGGTTCAGCTCTATACCAATCATGGCATCACCACGGTGCTTGCCCTTCTCAAGGCTATAGGTGGCAATGGCGTTCCACATCCACTTCACCCAGTGCTCCTGCTTAGGCTCTACGGCATTAGTCTTGTTGGCCACAGTACCCTCGGTGATGGGATAGGTGAAGATGCGCTGCTCCTTCTGGGCATAGTCCAGACCGAAGGTAGAGCGGATATGGAAATCCTTGATGGGGTTGACGTCCAGATAAGCATCACCGAACAGACGCCAGTAGGTATAGCGGTTGTCCTTGTTACGCTCCAGACGGGCCACGGGGTTCTCACGGTCGGGATAGCCGCCTACAGGACCGGCAAACTCGCCCTTCGTGGTATATACAGGCAGCGAGGGGTTGAACTGCAGCACGTTCTGCAGGAATCCACCAGGAGCCTGCACCTCGCTGGTGCGGTTCAGTGTGAAGTGCTCACCCACAGTCAGCACATCCAGGTCCTTCATCTTCAGCAGCTTGTACTCGGTATTCATACGTGCCGAGAAACGCTCGAAGTCAGAATGCTTGATGATACCCTTGTTCTTATAATAGCCCAGCGAGAAGAAAGAAGAGCCCTTCTCCGAACCATTGCTCAGCGATACGTTGTACTGCTGAACCAAGCCCGTGCGGGTAGTCTCCTTGAACCAGTCGGTGTCAGCGGCAGGCGTGGTGCCGGCAGCGTCCAGATACTTGTCCAGGCCGACGCTGTTCAGCACGGGATTACCCTGTGCGTCATAGCTCCAGTTGAAGTTATATCCCAAGCTGTTACGGTTAGGATCCAAGCCGTCGTTCACGTATGCACCCCACAACACCTGTCCGTACTCCTTGGCATTGAGCACTTCCATCTTGTGGGCGTAGGTCTGTACGGAAACGCTGGCGTCGAAGTCAATCTTAATCTTGCCTTCCTTACCCTTCTTGGTGGTGATGATGATCACACCGTTGGCAGCACGCGAACCGTAGATACTGGCAGAGGCGGCATCCTTCAGCACCTGGATGCTCTCGATGTCGTTACCATTCAGTTCGTGCATGCCAGACTTCGTGGGCACACCGTCGATGATGTACAGCGGGTCGTTGTTGTTCAGCGTACCCACACCACGGATGCGAACCTGGGCAGCACCAGAGGGAGAACCGTCGGCTGAGATGTTCATACCCGGCACACGACCCTGCATGGCCTTCATCGGGTTGTTCTCGTTCTGCTTAGCAAGCTCGCTGACGCTTACTACCGAAACGGCACCCGTCAGGTCGGCCTTGCGCTGGGTGGTATAACCCGTTACTACCACCTCGTTCAGCGACAGTGCATCCTCCTGCAGCGTCACCGTCATCCCCTGCTTGGCGGGCTGCTCTTGAGTCAGGTAGCCAATGTAGGAGAATACCAGCGTCTTGCCGGCCTGCACCTTTAACTTGAAGTTTCCGTCGAAATCGGTCACCGTACCATTGGTAGTACCTTTCTCCATCACGGTAGCACCAATGACAGGACCCATCGCATCGACTACAGTTCCCGAAATCTCCTGTTGCGCGTACATCATAGTACAAAAGGCCAGCATCAGGAAACTCAGTACTCGTCTTTTTGAGACGCTTGCTAATGCAAGAATGAATCTTTTTTGTTTCATTTGCTTTGTTTGTTTGGTTAGTGAAATTAAGATTTTCGCTGCAAAGGTATTCTTAATTATAACCAACGAATGAAAGAGATGTTGCACAGGATGAAAAAAATCGTTCAATGCAACAAATTTGTTAGGCATTGAACGATTTTTGCTATAATAATGAAGTAAACAACTACTTCCTCACGTCGCCGGGCAGCATGCCGTAGGCTTCCTTGAAACACTTGGTGAAATAGGAGGGGGCGGTGAAGCCTACCTGATAGGCTATCTCGCTGACACTGCGGTCGGTGGTCATCAGCAACCGATAGGCGCGGTTGAGGCGGGCGGTGCGCAGCAACTCGACGGGGGTGGAACCAGTGACGGACTTCACCTTGCGATAGAGCTGTACACGGCTCAGGTTCATGTCGGAGGCGAGGTCTTCTACGCTGAGCTCGCTGTTCTCCAGTCGCGACTCTACCACTTCCTTGAGGCGGGTGATAAAGAACGAGCTGGGCACCGATTCGGGACTGTCGCCCGCTTGGTTCTCCGTGGCCTGCTGGTCGTCTGGGCTTTCTGTTGTCTCTACGGCTGTGGGTATGTCTTCTGACTCCATGTTCCAAAGGGTGTTGGCCACACGTTCCTTCTGCATGTTGATTTTGTTGATATGGTAGATATAGAACAGCACGAGGCTGACTACGAGCAGGACGATGACGATGACGGCGAGGGTGGTGATGGTGCGCTGGCTGTCCAGCTTGTGCAGGTAGTTGTCGGCCTTGAGGTGCAGGCGGTCCAGGTAGTCGGTTTGGCGCAAGATTTCCTCGCTCTGCATGAGCAGCGAGCTGGCGTTGTCGCGGGTGACGAGGGCGGCCTGCAGGTGGCTCTCCTTCTGATAGGGCTTGCCGTCGAGGATGTCGATGGCCAGCTGGAGCACTTTGTCGCCGTGGGTGGGGTAGATGTAGGAGGCGTCGAGAATGGAGTCGCGCACTTGTCGGATGCCACCGTTCTCACCAGGGAGTCCGTCGATGCCACAGAACAGGGGGAGTGTCCGGTTGGCTTCCTGGAAAGCGGTACGGGCACCGATGGCACTACGGTCGTTCATGCCGAACACCAGATCCACGGGGGTGTCGGGGTGGGCGGCGAGCCACTGGCTGACGGCGGTGTGGGCACGTGGCTCGGTCCAGTCGCCCTGCAGACTGCCTACCAGTTGAATGTCTGGTGCATGTTTCAGGGCGTCAATAAAGCCATTGTGTCGCTCAATGGCGGGGGAGGAGCCTGCCAGACCTTTAATCTCCAGGACGCGTCCTTGTCCTTTCAGGCGGCTGACGACGTAGTGGCCCATGACGTTGCCCATCTCGTAGTTGTCGGCACCAATGAAGGCGGTGTACTTCTGGGAATTGGTCTTACGCTCGAATACGATGACGGGGATGCCCTGGTCGAAGGCTCGGTCGATGGCTGGTGAGATGGTTGCCACCTGATTGGGAGCCACAATGAGCAGGTCTATACCACTTTTTATCAGCGAGTCGATTTGTTCTATCTGTCGCTCGTCGCTATCGTAGGCGGCGGCAAAGCGCAGCTCCACGTTGTCTTGAAGATAGGCTCCCATGCGCAGCTCGGCATTCTGTTTCTCACGCCAGATGTCTGCCGAGCATTGGGATATTCCTATCTTGTAATGCTTTCCACCTGACGAACAGGAGGTCAGGGCTATTAGTATAATAATGAGGTATAGGTTTATCTTTTGCATCATATTCGATGATAGTAATCTTTTACGAGAACTTGATGGTTCCCTGGATGGGCTCCTCACGTTCGGCAAGCTTCTCGCTGTTCTTCTGGAGGTCTTCACCACCGCTGGCCTGCTGGTAGATACTGTCCAGAATTTCACGGGTACGCTTGTAGGTGGGTGTCTGCTCCACAGCTGAGATGACATCGTCGTTGTCGAGGTCCTCAGGACGGAACAGGTAGATGTGTGGACGACGCTTGTAGCGCTTGCTGTTGGCGGGGTCGCCATAGAAGCGGCTGCGACGGTCCTGACGCTGGGCCTCCTTCTCCTGCTCTTCGGCTATGCGGGTGGCCTCCTCCTGCGTGTTGCGGTGCTGACGGTGGTTGGTCATGCCATCGACGCTGTCGATGCCGAAGCCGGTAGCGAGGATGGTTACCTTTACCTTCTTGCCTAACTCGGGGTCGGTGGCCAGTCCCCATTTAATCTCGAAGTCGTTACCAAAGCGGGCCATGAAGTCGTTGACATCGTTCATCTCCTCCATCATCAGCGAGTCCTTGCCATCCTTGGAACCGGCAAATGAGATGCTAAGCAGAATCTTTTTGGAGTTGAATACGTCGTTCTCGTTGAGCAACGGTGAGTTCAGGGCGTCGTCAATGGCTTTCTTGACACGACCTTCACCCTCGCCAAAACCAGTGGACATAATGGCCACGCCACCATCCTTGAGCACGGTCTTGACATCGTTGAAGTCGAGGTTGATGAGTCCGTGGACGGTGATAATCTCGGCAATAGACTTGGCAGCGATGGACAGCGTGTCGTCAGCCTTGCCGAAGGCATCAAGCACGGTGAGCTCGGGGTAGATCTCGCGCAGGCGTTCGTTGTTGATGACTAGCAGGGCATCGACATGCTTCTGCATCTCTTCAACACCGTCGAGGGCCTGGTCTATCTTACGGTCGCCCTCAAAACGGAAGGGGATGGTGACAATGCCTACGGTGAGGATGCCCATCTCCTTGGAGACGCGCGCAATGACGGGTGCAGCACCCGTTCCGGTACCACCACCCATGCCGGCGGTGATAAAGGCCATGCGGGTGCCGTCGTTCAACACCTGCTTGATGTCTTCCAGACTCTCCTCTGCGGCCATACGGGCCTTCTCGGGACGGTTACCGGCACCAAGACCTTCCTTGCCCAGTTGCAGATGAACGGGAACAGGGGAGTCGTTGAGTGCCTGATTGTCGGTGTTGCAGAGTACGAAGGTCACGTCGTGGATGCCCTCGCGATACATGTGGTTGACGGCATTGCCGCCACCGCCTCCTACACCAATCACCTTGATGATGCTTTTCTCTCTTTCTGGCTCGCCGAAGTCGAGCAATATGTTATTATCCATACTATTTCTATTATCAATTTTCAATTATCAACTATCAACTAGCGAATGCGCAGGCCGCTTACTCTTCTTCTTCAACAATCTTTTTGCCGAAGTCCTTCAGCCCTCTGAACGCCTTGCTCCAGAAGGAGTTCTCCTTCTTCTTACGTGCTTCCTCGCGGGCTTTGTTCTCAGCCTCCTCGCGAGCAGCACGCTCTTCTTCCTCACGTTTCAGGCGGGCTTCCTCGTCGGCTCGTCTGATTTCCTCGGCAGTGCGTACCACTCCGGCAGGAATCTCTGTAGCCTGACGGGCGCGGCGAAGCTCTGCGGCGGCATCCACCTGTGCCTGCTTGGGTGTGGCAAAGAGGTTGCCGTTGGGGTCGAACTCCTCGCCAGCGCAGTTGATGTCGCCCTTGGCAAGCAGGCCTAACACGGTGTTCATCTTGCCGTCGTGGGCATTGATGTCGTTGATGCTGGAGGTGATGGTCTGGGTAACGAACTTCGCAATGCGGATTTTATCCACATGGGTGTAGTTGCGGAAGGCCGTCTCGATGTTCGCCATGTTCGAGCCTCCACCAGTCAGCACGATGCCACCCAGTAGCTTGTCACAATATTCCTCGGGAACCTGGCACCATACGTTGGCAATAATCTCCTCCATGCGACCCTCGACTATCTCGATGAACTTGCGGACCTCCACCTGACGGTCGGGGTCTATGGAGTACTTCATGTTGTTGTCGATGTCGCTATTTTCAGTATAGGCACAGCCGTACTTCAGCTTCATCCGCTCGGCGTCGGCCTCTTCCATCTGCAGGGAGGCAATGTCCTTGGTGATGTTGTTGCCACCGAGGGGAATGACGGCAATGTGGCGGAGGATGTTCTTGAAATAGACACTGACGGTAGTGGTGTCAGCACCCATGTCAACGAGGGCACAGCCCGAGCGGCGTTCAGCCTCGGTGAGTACGCTGTCGGCAAGGGCCAACGGAGCGAGATACATCTCTGCCACATTGATATTAGCCACCTCGAAACAACTGTTGAGGTTCTTGTAGAACGTCTTACGTTGCAGGATGTTGAGGAAGTTTCCCTCAAAGTGTGTGCATGGGATGCCTACAGGGTCGAGCTGATACTGTGAGTCCACCTTGTATTCCTGTACCGCAGCATCGAGAATCTCCAAATCGGGATATTTCATGTTGCGGTTGGCATCCATCAGTTCAATCACCATGTCCTGCGAGATGGGAGTCTCCATAGACAGGTCCTTGGTGATGACATTGCGAAGAGAGCGAATAGACTGTCCTCCCACACCAACATACACCTGTGTAATGGTTGTCTTGAGTTGCTTCTCCAACTTGTTGACAATGCTGGTCAGGCATTGGGCGGTCTTGTCGATGTTGTAAACCACACCCTTACGGATGCATGCAGTGGAATCTTCCTTGACGCAAGCCAGCACTTGGATGCTTCCGTCGAGGTTCTTCTTTCCTGCAATACCGGTGATCTTGGATGACCCCAGTTCGATAGCTACGATAAAATCCTTTAACGCCATATTATTATAATGTATTTAATTCTTCATTCTTGATTCTCAATGGTGTGACGGAGTTTCCGTTTCTTACAGATAATCTGGTTTCTGAATTCCAGACTGATATAGGAGTACTTGTTCCAACCTGCTTCACTGAGTCCGTAGCGATAGAACTTCTCCAGACGGGTGAACTTTTGTTCCAGGTCGAAGGGCTTGCCGAGATAGACGATATGGTCGCCCACGCGAGGCACCATCTCGATGGTTCCGTCAGCCAGGACGTTGATTTGCTCTACCTGACTGCGCCACAAGGGGTTGGCCACAAGGAAGTTGCCCACACGGGCGAGCGACTTCTGCGCATATTTCTTGGTGATGGCACCCGTAGCCACTACAATCTCGTTGGCATAGTGGGTATAGGGCATCATCTCACCATGTTCATCCACATAATAGTCTTCCCCATTGTCAGCCTTGACGCGGATGACAGGCATGCGCTGACTCAGTGTGATATGTACACGGCCTGTCTGCGTCTTATAGCATTGGGCGTGCTCTACAAAGGGGTTTTGCATCAGGGTTTCCTCTATCTTGCGGGTGTTGACGTTCTCCATGACATCGCCCAAAGGGTATAGCTTGGCACGCTGCAACTGGCCTTTCACCTCGTTGGCGTTCAGGAATCCCATGACAAGTCCGTCCTCGATGTGTATCTTGACCTCATTGCACGTATTGTTCACCTCATCAGGGCGGTTGAATGCCGTGATGGCCAGTACCAGATAGACAGCCAGACAGGCGTCGATAAGTACGATAGCGGTTTTTTTCCAGTTGAACGTCATGAAATTTACAATTGGACTATTTTACAATTGGACTATTTAACAATTGGACTATTTACAATTTAAAAGTTTTGTCATTTCGGGAACCATGTTGTCCAGGTCACCAGCACCCAGTACGATGAGCACATCGAAGGAATGGTCCTTGATGAACTGCAGCACATCTGCCTTGCGGATGATCTGTTTCTCAATGCCTGGGCGGAGATGGTTATAGATCAACTCGGAGGTGACACCCTCGATGGGCTGTTCGCGAGCTGGATAGATCTCGGTGAGGATGACCTCGTCGAGAAGGCTGAGTGCATCGGCAAAGTCTTTATAGAAATCGCGGGTACGCGTGTAGAGGTGAGGCTGGAAGATAGCCGTAATCTTACGGTTCTTGTACAACTCACGGATGCTCTTGGCACTCTGATAAATTTCCTTGGGATGGTGGGCATAGTCGCTGAGGAACACCAAACGGTCGTTCTTGATCTTGAAATCGAAGCGACGGTCAACACCTCCGTAGGTCTTCAAGCCGTTGCTCAGCTCGTCGGCAGTACATCCTGCCAACTGGGCCATGGCCATGGCTGCAATACCGTTTTCGATGTTGATGGGCACGGGCTGCCCCAGTGCTACATTCTTCACCGACTCGATGGGAGAGATGAAGTCGAAGGTAATCTCGCCGTTCTCGATACGGATATTCTCAGCATGGAAATCACCCTCGGTAAGTGCATAGTCGTAACGACGTACCCCAGTGGGAATATTTTCCTGCATCTCCAGTCCACGATGGATGATCAATGCTCCTTCGGGCTGGATAAGCTCTGTATAGTGGCGGAAACTCTCCAGGTAAGCCTCTTTGGTGCCATAGATGTCCAGGTGGTCTGGGTCGGTACTGGTAATCACCGTCATATATGGCGACAACCAGTGGAACGAGCGGTCAAACTCGTCGGCTTCAATGACCACAAAGTCGGAATCGGAGAGGATATAGTTGGTGCCGTAGTTCTTGGAGATACCACCCAGGAAGGCATTACAGTCAAGATGGCTTTGGTGCATGATGTGGGCACACATGGTGGACGTGGTGGTCTTACCGTGTGTACCAGCCACACAGAGTCCCTTATGCTGACGTGTCAAGGTGCCTAATACCTGTGCACGCTTCTGGATATCGAAACCATGGGCGCGGAAATACTGCAACTCCTGATGGCTCTCGGGAATGGCGGGGGTATAGATGACCAGACAACTGTCAGGCTGTTTGCATGCAGCAGGAATAGCATTGACATCCTCTGTGTAATGGATGAGCATACCCTCTTTCTCCAACTGCTGGGTGAGAGTGCTGGGGGTCTTGTCGTAACCGGCTACGACAAGGCCTTTCTTGAGGAAATAACGGGCGATGGCACTCATGCCGATGCCACCGGCTCCTACAAAATATACTGCGTTGATATCTTTCATATCACTTATCAATTATCAACTATCAATTCTCAATTCTCAATTCGCGAATGCGCCAATTTAATGACTTCTTTAGCAATGATTTCAGCCGAGTTAGGCAGTGCCATCTTCAGGATGTTCTCATGAAGGCTCTGCAGCTTGGCATCATCTTTGGCAGTATCAATAGCCAATGGCAACAGAATTTTGGCGGCTTCTACGTCCTTCACATAGAGGGCAGCCTGCTTGTTGACCAGTGCCATGGCATTCTTGGTCTGGTGATCCTCAGCCACATTGGGTGAGGGAACCAGAATAACAGGTTTTCCCAGCAGGCAGAACTCGCTGATGGAACCAGCACCGGCACGGCTGACAACCAAGTCGGCAGCCTTGTAAGCCGCACCCATATCACTGATGAAATCGGTAATGGTGAGGTTGGGAACATCCTGTCCTTTCATGCGCTCACTGATCTCTGCGCTATAGTATTTCCCAGTCTGCCAAATGAACTGCACATTACTTTGGCGAATGTGGTCCAGGTGTTGCAGGACACTCTCGTTTAAAGTACGGGCACCCAGACTGCCACCTACGATAAGCACCGTTTTCTTGGTGGGGTCGAAGCCAAAGGAGCGGACGGCATCCTCATGGCTGATGGTGGTATCGAGCAATTGCTGACGAATGGGATTTCCCGTCATCATAATCTTATCAGCAGGGAAGAAGCGTTCCATACCTTCATAGGCTACACAAATCTTAGCAGCCTTCTTGGCCAACAGCTTATTGGTGACACCAGCATAGGAGTTCTGTTCTTGCAACAGACAGGGGATGCCCCTAGCTGCTGCCATATTCAGCGTAGGACCACTGGCATAGCCTCCCACACCGACAGCCACCTGAGGTCGGAAGTCCTTGATGATTTTCTTGGCCATGCGCTGGCTCTGCCATATCTTGTAGAGTACCTTGATATTCTTCAGCAGGTTCTTACGGTCAAAGCCCTGAATGGGGAGACCTTTAATCTCATAGCCTGCGGCGGGAACACGCTGCATCTCCATACGACCTAAAGCGCCTACGAAGAGAATCTTGGCATCAGGACGCAGTGCCTTAACGGCATTGGCTATGGAAACGGCGGGGAAGATGTGGCCACCCGTTCCGCCACCACTGATAATAACTCTTAACTCACTCATATATACCTTATTATTATAGAACCTTGCAAAATTACGAATTAAATTTCTTTTCTTAGCATATTTCAGCCGATATTTTCTTCTTTCTTCATTTTGGCTGACCGACTGACACTCAGAATAGCCCCAATATAGGCACAATTGATGATGGTAGAAGTACCACCTTTAGAGATGAGTGGTAGCGGCTGACCCGTTACAGGAGCCAGTCCGACGGCTACCATCATATTAAAGGTAGCCTGAATAACGAGCAACAGTCCTAAGCCCAAAGCCAAGAAGGCAGGGAAGTTGTTTTCACAGCGACTGGCAATGCGAGCACAGCGATAGAGCAGGATGATGTAGAGGAAGACTACTGCGAAAGCTCCCAGAATGCCCAACTCTTCTATGATAATGGCATAGATGAAATCGGAGAAGGCTTGTGACAGAAAGTCACGCTCGGTGCTCTTTCCAGGACCTTTTCCGATAACACCACTCGACACAATGGCAATATTGGCATGTGCCACCTGTGCATCCTTGTCAAGGTCATATTCCTGGGGGGTAGGTTTGGGTTTTCCAAACTTCATGATACGGCTTTTCCAAGTGTCTGCACGATGGAACATCTTCTCAATAGTATTCTTCTTTTTCTTGGGCTGGTCTACCTGTTCAACTTTCGTCAGTTCCTGATTTTCCCCGGAGGTGTCGTGACCTACTATCATCACCATGGATACGGCGAAAACTACCAGCAGGATAATGACGCCAGCCAACTTACCTAACTGGCGCAAGGGCACCAGTCCGATGAACATCATCAGGAAGACAACAGCAAAGAGCATGGCTGAGGTGGACAGGTTTTCCAGACCGATGAGGAAGCAGGCGGGCAGGGTAATCCACATAATCCACTTGAAGGCATTGCGGTCAGCCCCGTTCTCACGCTGCATAGCGGCTAATATCTGTGCTACGATGAGCACCACTGTACCCTTGGCTATCTCGGAGGGCTGGAAGGTGAATCCAAACAGGTTAATCCAGCGACCTGCATCACCAATCTTGGTACCCGCCAGGAGTACCCATAGCAAGGTAACAAGGGAGATGACCATAAGGAATGGTGTCATCAGCTTGAAATAGCGACAGGGAATGTTAAGTGTTACAATGGCAACTACAGCACCGGCAATGATAGTACCGGTGTGATAGACAATAGGACCGATGTAGTTATGACTCTTGTAGGTCAGTCCGCTGGAAGCCGAGAAGACTTCTACAATACTGATCATACAGAGGAAGAAGAACACCATCCAGATGACTCTGTCGCCCTTGAAGATATTGCCTATTCTTTTGTTCATTTTTTATTTTTCACTTTTCACTTTTCACTTACAAAGCCTTAGCCAAGGCTTTGAACTGCTCCCCACGGTCTTCCATATTCTTGAAGAGATCGAAGCTGGCACAGCAAGGCGAGAGTAATACGGTCATACCGGGCTCTGCCATTTCGTAGCAAGCTTGCACACATTCCTTCATAGAATGGGTGTCGCGTACAGGGATGCCCAGTGCGTCGAAATTGTCGTGTAGCTTCTGATTGTCAGCACCGAGGTACACCAGTCCGGCACACTTTTCCTTGACAAGAGGTATGATGGGTGCATAGTCGTTGCCCTTGTCCTTACCACCAATAATGAGAATGGTCTTGGTCTTCATAGACTCCAGGGCATACCAGCAGGCATCTACATTGGTGGCTTTCGAGTCGTTGATATACTGGACACCACGTACGGTACATACTTTTTCCAGACGGTGTTCTACGCCGGGGAAGTCGCTCAGTGACTGGCGTATTACGTCCTTCTGAATACCGGCGATATTGGTGGCGATACCGGCAGCCAGTGAGTTATAGATGTTATGCTTACCCGTCAGACTGAGGGCTTCTTGCTCCATGTTGAAAGGCTCGGGCTTCTCGATTTGATATTTTCCTTCTTCAATATAACCGATAGAACCTTTCTCCTTCAGCTCCGAGAAGGGGAACTGGATGGCCTTGATGTTGTATTTCTCCAACTCTTTCTTGATGATGGGGTCATCGTTCCAGTAGATGAAAGCATCCTGCGAGGTCTGGTTCTGGATGATACGCATTTTGGAGTCCACATAGTTCTGCATCTTGAAATCGTAACGATCCAGATGGTCGGGGGTGATATTCAGCAGGATGGCAATGTTGGCTCGGAAGTCGTACATGTTGTCCAACTGGAAGGAACTCAACTCGATGATGTAATAGTCGTGTGGATCCTCTGCAACCTGCAAGGCCAGTGAGTTACCGATATTACCAGCCAGTCCGGCATCGTAGCCGGCTTTCTTGAAGATATGATAGATCAGACTGGTAGTCGTGGTCTTACCATTAGAACCAGTGATACAGATCATCTTGGAGTGGGTATAACGACCGGCAAATTCAATCTCGCTGATGATATGAATACCCTTCTCCTTGATCTTGATAATCATGGGTGCGGTATCGGGAATGCCAGGACTTTTGATGATTTCATCTGCATTCAGAATCTTCTCTTCCGTATGCTGACCCTCTTCCCATTCTATCTGATGGTCGTCCATCAACTTCTTGTATCTGTCGTTAATCTTCGACATGTCACTGACAAAGACCTCAAAACCTTCTTTCTTGGCCAAGACGGCGGCACCGGCACCACTTTCTCCGGCTCCTAATATGACTATTCTACTCATCTTTATCTAATCTTTAATGTAATAATCGTTAATGCTGCAAGGATGATGGTGGTAATCCAGAATCGAATCGTTATCTTTGATTCATGGAATGGACGATGCGGCCATCCTTTCAGAATATAGGTACTTGTTTGATCCAGTTGTGAGTCGAGACGACGGAAGGTGTCGTGGATGGGGGTGGCACGGAATACGCGTACTCGCTTCCCCTTGCGCTTCTGAATCTTGAACCACTGGGTCTGGATGATGACGCTGAGGCTCTCAATGAAGAAGATGCCGCAGAGAATAGGGAGCATCAGCTCCTTATGGATGATGATGGCACACACACCGATGATTCCTCCGATGGTTAATGAACCGGTATCGCCCATGAATACCTGAGCGGGGAAGGCATTGTACCACAGGAAACCAATCATGGCTCCAATGAAGGCACTCAGGAATACTACTAACTCTTGTGAGCCAGGAATATACATGATGTCGAAATAGGCGGAGTAGACAATGTGTGATGACACATAGGCAAAGATTAGCAGTGCCACTCCGATAATGGCTGAGTTTCCTGCACACATACCATCCATGCCATCGTTCAGGTTAGCACCATTGGACACGGCAGTAACCACGATAATGGTCATAATGACAAACAAGATCCAACCTGCGGCCACTTTGTACTTGCCACAGAATGACATGATGTTGGAGTAGTTCAGGTTGTGGTTCTTGATAAAGGGAATGGTGGTTTGCAGCGACTTGACAGCCTCAGGCTGGTGCTTGATAACGATCTCCTGGTTGGCTTGTGTCTCCGTCATGTTTTCACGTACGACAGCGTCTGGACTCAGCCACAGCGTTAGTCCTACGATAAAGCCGATGCTGACCTGCCCGACAATCTTATAAATACCTTTCAGACCTTCCTTATTCTTCTTGAAAATCTTGATATAGTCATCCATGAAGCCCAGAAATCCCAGCCATACGGTGGTCACAATCATGAGCAGCAGATAGATGTTACGCATACGACCTAACAGCAGGACGGGTACGAGGATAGAGACGATGATGATGATACCGCCCATGGTAGGTACACCTTTCTTTTCTGCACCGAACGGGTCTATGCTGACATCACGAGCCGTTTCAGAGATGTTACGACGCTTCATCCATTTGATGAAATATTCGCCAAACCATGCCGAGATAATCAGCGACAGGATGAGGGCGAGCAATGAACGGAAAGAGATATACGACCAGATGTGTGCTCCTGGGATATCATATTGCTCTAAGAATCTGAAAAGATAGTATAACACGGTTTTATTTGACTATTTGACGATTTAACAATTTAACTATTCTCGCATTCAATTGTCCATTAGTGAAATGATTCAATTGTCCAATGAGAAGATTTCTCTTACGACCTCTCTGTCGTCAAAATGATGCTTGACGCCCTTGATTTCCTGATAGTCCTCATGTCCTTTTCCGGCAATGAGGATGACATCGCCCTTCTCTGCCATCATACAGGCGGTGCGGATGGCTTCCTTACGATCGACGATAGACACCACCTTCTTCATTTGTTGGGGAGTAAGTCCTGCTAGCATGTCGTTGATGATATCTTGGGGTTCTTCGTTGCGTGGATTGTCAGAGGTGATAATGACTCGGTCACTCTGTTTGACAGCTTCTTGTGCCATCAATGGACGCTTTCCTTTGTCACGGTTTCCTCCGGCACCGCAGACGGTGATGACCTTGCCCTGTTTGCCTTCCAGCACTTCGTGGATGGCATTCAGCACGTTCACCAGTGCATCAGGTGTATGGGCATAGTCCACAATAGCGGTGACACCCTCTTGTGAACGGATGGGCTCCAATCTGCCTGCTACACTCTTGAGGGTGCTCATGATGATGAGGATATCTTCTGCTTTCTTCCCCAGCATGATGGCGGCACCATAGACGGCCAGCAGGTTGCTGACATTGAACTTACCGATAAACTGGACACCAACCTCATGGCCATTGATTTCGAGGTACATTCCTTCGAAGTGGCACTCGATGATATGGGCACGGAAGTCTGCCATGGCTCTGGTAGAGTAGGTCTTCACCTGTGCCTTGGTGTTCTGGACCATCACACTGCCGTTTTTGTCATCGGCATTGGTAATGGCGAAGGCATCTTTAGGCAGGTTGTCGAAAAAAGCTTTCTTGGCATCGCGATAATTCTCGAAAGTCTTATGATAGTCCAAATGGTCGCGTGTGAGGTTGGTAAACAGACCACCGGCAAACTTCAGTCCGCCGATACGCTTCTGGGCAATGGCATGACTGGAACATTCCATAAAGGCATATTCGCAGCCAGCCTCTACCATCTGGTGGAGCAGACGGTTCAGCTCGATGGGGTCGGGGGTGGTGTGGTCTGCTGGAATTGGTTGGCCTTCAATGTAGTTACACACGGTGGAGAGCAGTCCGCATTTATGTCCGAACTGTCGGAACATATTATATAATAAGGTGGCAATGGTGGTCTTACCATTGGTACCAGTCACACCTACCAGTTTCAGTTTCAGAGAAGGCTCACCATAGAAGACGGTGGCAACAGGACCGACAGCCTCTTCCGTAGAAGCGACCTGTACGTAGGTGATGCCCTGTTGCTTTTCTTCAGGCATGTCTTCGCACAATACGGCAATGGCACCCAGTTCCAAAGCCTTGGGAATGAATCGGTGACCATCAGTCTGTGTACCCTTAATGGCCACGAAAAGATGACCATTCTCTATCTTGCGTGAGTCAATGTTCACGCCTGTAATCTCTGCCTCTGCATTGCCGACGATGGCAATGGGCTTGACCAATTTAAGCAGTTCGCTTAGTTTCATACACCTTATTTATAATATATATTATGTTATTCTAATATTAATACACACTCGCATCCTTTTACAACGGTCTTACCAGCGGGATAACTCTGCTTCTTCACTTTACCACGACCGTGCAACTTCACGCGGAATCCGCGACTTTCCAACAAATAGACAGCATCCTTGGCACCCATTCCAACTACGTTGGGCGTGACGTTCTCCTTGGTCTGCTCTTCCTGTGTCATACGTTTGTTAATACCTAACTTGCCTAATACATAGTTGGCGTCCTTTATGTTGCCATTCTTGACTTCAGGGATGACAACAGATTCCTCGTCATGCGCATCTTTGACACTCATTTTCAGGTTACGGGCCATGACACCCTCGGCAATGTGATGGAAAACGACACCACTCATACCGCCACCGGATGCGGGCAGTCCAGATTTCTTCAGACAAACAATACATGAATAGCGAGGATTGTCAGCAGGGAAGTAGCCTGCGAAAGATAGCCAGTATTGTACGGTTCCACTCTTATAACCAGCCTTACCTTGTGATACCTGGGCAGTACCCGTCTTGCCAGCCACCTTGAAATGCTTAGAACCAGCCTTGCGACCGAGTCCCTGACTGACAACATGCTCTAAGATGGTCTGCATGGTCTTGATAGCCTTAGGCTTGGCAATTCTTTCCTTGATGACCTCGGGAAGGAATTCTTTGATGACATCACCGTTTTTCATCACTTGTTTCACGAAACGGGGACGCATCATCTTACCATCGTTGGCTATGGCATTATAGAAGGTGATGGTGTTGATGGGTGCAATCTGTGTCTCATATCCAATGGACATCCAGGGCAACGTGGTGGCATACCAGTTGTCGTCATAGCGTCCGTTCTTCTTGCGGTGTGGCATGCGGATAAGTGGTGGGCGATAGCCTGGCAGGATGTTCTGCAGCTTCAGGTCCTCGGCAATACCAATGCGCTGTAGCCCCTTGACGTAGCGTTCGGCTTGGTCGTGATAGATCTTGTCGATAACATGGCTAACACCAATATTGGAACTGACCTCCAGTGTTCGGGCCATGTTGATGTCGCCATAGCCACCGCGACGCCAGTTGTGGTCTTTCATCTCTCGGCCATACATGGGCAAAACACCGCATCCAGTACGGATGACGTAGCTGGTATCTATCTTATGTCCGTCAATATTCAGCTCGTCATCAAGAGCCACCAGGAAGGAAGCCACCTTGAATACGGAACCAGGCTCACATCGGTAGCTGATGGCGCTGTTAACAGTCTCTGCATAGTAGGGATTTCCCTGACTGTCGTAATAGCGCTGCATGTTGACAATAGCTTTTACGTCGCCTGTGGCCACCTCCATCAAGATGGCAACACCCATTTCTCCGTTGATTAATTTCAACTCGTCGACCAAGGCGCGTTCAGCCAGGTCCTGTATGTTCACGTCGATGGTCGTCACGATATCTCCACCGTCAATGGGTAAGGTGACAGGAATGTTCATGTATTTGTTCAGAATCTTACGGCGTCCGGTGATACCTGGTGTTCCACGTAGAATCGAGTCATAGGCTAGTTCTAGTCCAAAGTAGGCAGAGTCCTTGGCACCATAAAGCCCCCCGATGGTGCGCTGAGCCAGCGTGGTGAACGGGCGACGGCGTGCATTGAAGACCTCTTCGTGGAATCCGCTCTTGTATCTGGGCATGTTAAAGAATGGCAGGCTTTTCACCTCTATATAGGTGTTGTAGTCGATGCGTCGGGGATAGATAGGCCAGTGACGCGCGCCAATGGTGCCATTTCCGTTGACTTTTTTCTTACCTTTCTCCAATAGTACCTTGAACTCATGTGCCGTATAAGGGAAAATATGGCTGAGCCCCTCGCAGACAGAATCTACTTTCTCGTTCCAGAGAGAGTCGTTCTCAAAGGCTGCGGCCTGAAAGTCGATATAGACTTTGTATTCTGGGATACTGGTAGCCATCAGCTGACCATCACAACTGAGGATGTTGCCTCGGTTAGGCTTGACACTGACAGAGTCGCGCTTCAGTCGGTCAGCAACCTCGGTCCAATATTGTTTTTGGGCGGTCATAATGTAGAGGGCTTTGCCTATAACGGCAAAACCAATGAGCGTTATTACGATGGCGACAGCCATGTAGCGCGGCATTACTTTATCATTGTCAAACTTGCTCATTTCTCATTTCTCATTCTTAGACCTAAAGGTCAAAGCGACCAAAGGTCGAGTTCTCATTTACATCATTCTGGAACTTGAATGATGTACGGTGGCTGGTCTGCTTGGTGCAACAAGGAGTCTTTGTTCTGTTTAAGGATGTCGAGGACATGACTTTCACGACATTTCTCGGTCAGTGTGCTCGATGCGCTGAGGGCCTTGAACTTAGCATCCTTCAGCTGGTTCTCCAGACGGTCAATGTTCAACATATCCTGTTGGCACTGATAGCGGAAAGCCACATAAATAATGGTGAAGGAGACAATCAGGGTGAAAAGCCATATCTGTGAACGCACAATCTCTGCGGTCAACATGTCACCACCCAGAATAGTTCGCAGGTTCAGCTGCGAGGAGGGGTGGGGGTCTTCTTCTCTGGCGGTGTCCTTGATTTTCTGCAAGGCTTCCTTCAGATGGGTTTCAGAGTCCTCCAAAAATGCATCGTCATCAGGAGCCTCTGTGATTACGTCCTTGATATTGTCTTCTGCCATATTTCTATATTTTTTCTGCTATTCTAAGTTTTGCACTGCGACTGCGTGGGTTGCGCTGTTGTTCTTCGTCGGAAGGTATGGTTACCTTATTTACTAGACGGAATGGACTTGTGACGCGTCCGTAGAAATCTTGTTCTACCTTTCCTTCCACGTTTCCTGCTTTCATCACGTTTTTAACGATTCGGTCTTCCAGGGAATGGTAGGTGATGACGCTGAGTCGTCCTCTTTCCCGAAGCAGTTTGGTGGCACCAAGGAGCATGTCACGAAGGGCATCCATCTCATGATTAACCTCTATGCGTAAGGCCTGGTATAGTCTGGCCATGTCTTTCTTCTCACGTTCCGAGCGCATCAGGGGCTCTATGACTTCCCCCAGGTCTGCTGTTGTCTGGATGGTCTTGTCACGACGATAGTCACATACTGCTTTGGCAATGCGTCGGGCATTCTTCATCTCTCCGTAGAGGTAGAACACGTCAGCCAGTTGCTCTTCCGAATAGTCGTTCAGCACGTCAGCTGCTGTCTGTCCAGCCCGTTTGTTCATTCGCATATCCAGCGGGGCATCAAAACGGAAGGAGAACCCTCGTGTCTCATCATCGAAATGATGACTTGATACACCCAGATCTGCCAGTAGTCCGTCAATCTGTTCTACTCCGTAGTATTGCATCCAGTTCGTGATATATCTAAAGTTGCTGCGTACGAAGGTAAATCTATCATCGTTGACGATATTTTTCTCCGCATCGGCATCTTGATCAAAGCTGTACAGGTGACCTTTCGGGCTTAGACGGGAAAGAATCTCTTTGGAATGTCCACCGCCGCCAAACGTTACGTCTACGTAAACGCCGTCGGGCTGGATGTCCAGCCCGTCAACGCTCTCCTGCAAGAGTACAGGTACGTGATATGTCTGAGCGGTTATGACCATTCTTCACTTTTCACTTATCACTTTTCACTTATCACTCTTCACTTCTCATGAGTTCTTCCAAAGCTTGTCCAAATTCTTCGGGAGTCATCTGTTGCTCTTCCGTTTTGGAGTTGCTCCATATCTCTATGGTATCACCCATACCAATAAATTTGATGTCCTGTTCGATGGAAGCCATCCGCAGGTAGCGCTTAGGGATAAGGAAACGCCCGTTGCCATCAAGTGTCAACAGCTCAACCTCGCTGACAAACTGACGGAATACCTGTTGCTGCTGTTTGTTCCAACGGTTCAGACGGCTACGCATGGCATCCATCTGTTCGTTCCATACACTTTCGGGGTAAAGAACGAGGCATGTTTGGAACACATCCTTACGGAGCACCAGACGCTCGTCACCCCCACCTTGCAACACTTTGCGGAAAGTTGCAGGCAGGAAGGCACGTCCTTTCGTGTCTATTTTAGCCTCTATATTACCTAAAAAACGCATGCGTACTTCTTTATATTGAATTAGTTGGGTGCAAAGATAATCATTTTTCCCCACAATCCCCCACAATTCTCCACTTTTTTTAGTGAATATTTTTTAAAACAAGAAAACAGGTGTAATTTTTTGTAGAAAAGTGCTTATATTCACAAAGTTTTTCCTAACTTTGCAAACTGTTAGTGATGTCTAGGAAAAATGGGACAGATTTCAGAGAAAACCATCGATATTGATAGCATTTTGAAAGACAAAATGGGTGCCAAGGCAAAATGGGTGCCTCGTCCGTTAGTGTCTTGGCTGAAGCGTGTCATTCATCAGGATCAGGTGAATGCCTATCTTTGGGAGTCGCGCGACAAGGTTGGTACCGATTGGTTGGAAGAATGTGTCCGCTATCTGCAAATGACGTTGAAGGTTGAGGGAATGGAGAACCTGCCTGCCAAGAATGACGGAAAACTCTACACTATCGTGTCAAATCACCCTTTGGGTGGCGCGGACGGTGTAGCTCTCGGAGCCATCATTGGACGTCACTTCGACTCCCGTTTCCGCTATTTGGTCAATGACCTGCTGATGAACCTCCCTGGATTGGCACCTCTCTGTATTCCTATCAATAAGACTGGCAAACAGAGCCGTAACTTCCCTGCTATGGTAAAGGCTGGTTTTGAGAGCGATAACCACATGCTGATGTATCCGGCAGGCATTTGTTCCCGTCGTCAGAAGGACGGTAGCATCCGTGACATCCCCTGGTCGAAGACGTTTATCCAGAAGAGTATAGAATATCAGCGCGATGTGGTGCCTATTCATTTCAGCGGACAGAACTCTGCGTTTTTCTATAAACTGGCAAATTTCAGCGATAGATTCCTACCTTTTAACCTGGCCATGCTCTTCCTGGTAGATGAGATGTACAAGAATGTAGGCAAGACCTTTGAGGTAAGAATTGGTAAGCCGATACCTTGGCAGACTTTTGACAAGAGCAAGACGCCCCAACAGTGGGCACATTATGTGCAAGATATAGTATATAAACTCTAGTCCATCTAGATATTCTAGTTAGAACTGTAATAACTTCAAACAATGGAACAACCCATCATCCAGCCAATCAGTAAGGAATTGCTCAAGAGCGAACTGACGCCAGACAAGCAGTTGCGCATGACCAACAAGAGCAACAATGAGATTTATATTATCACGGCTCATGACGCACCAAATGTGATGCGTGAGATTGGTAGACTGCGTGAGATTGCTTTCCGTGAAGCAGGTGGTGGGACTGGTAAGGAGGTGGATATCGATGAGTTTGATACTTGTGAGAATTGTTACAAGCAACTCATTGTCTGGAATCCTGATGAAGAGGAGATTATCGGAGGATATCGTTATCTGCCGGGTACCGACTGGGAGTATGACGAGAAGGGCCAGCCCATCCTAGCTACTAGTCACATGTTCCATTTCTCAGAAAAGTTTATCAAGGAATATGCTCCGCAGACCGTCGAGCTGGGTCGCTCTTTCGTGGCTTTGCCTTATCAGTCGTCGCGTATGGGTGCCAAGAGCCTCTTTGCCTTGGATAACTTATGGGACGGACTGGGTGCACTGACGGTCATTCGTCCCAATGTGCGCTACTATTTCGGAAAGATGACGATGTATCCTTCTTATGTGCGCAAGGGACGTGACATGATACTTTATTTCTTAAAGAAGCATTTCGACGACAAGGAACATCTGATTATCCCGATGAAACCGCTTGAACTGGAAACCAATCCCGCAGAATTGGATGACCTTTTCTGTGGCAAGACGTTCAAGGACGACTACCTGATTCTAAACCGTGAAATCCGTAAACTGGGCTATAATATTCCACCATTGGTCAATGCATATATGGGTCTCTCTCCTACGATGAAACTTTTCGGAACAGCCATTAACTATGGCTTTGGCGATGTGGAGGAGACGGGCATCCTGATTGCGGTCGATGAAATCCTGGAAGAAAAGCGCAAACGCCATATCGACACCTTCATCGCTGCGCATCGCGACGAGTTGGAGATTACTTCTGGAGCAAACAAACTCATCTATAAAGACAAAGACAAAAACTAACATGCGCCGACTTTTGTTGTGGTGGGCTCTTTTGCCCGCAGTGGCTCTTGCCCAGAGCCTCGATTCCCTCCATATCTTGGTTGATGCGGAGGCTGTTTCTTCCGTTCCCCATGTCTATAAGTCTTTTCAGGAGGCTGTTGCTCATCTCAAAGAGGGTTCTGCTGCCCATCCCATGACGGTGTATCTCCGCCCGGGTGTCTATTGGGTTGACGATCCCGATGACCCTACTGTGAAGGTGGGGAAGGATAGGCGTGAACCGTTCGGTATGATGGTCCGCTGTCCGTATCTTCACCTCGTTGGAATGGGTAAAAAACCAGAGGATGTCGTGCTGGCTTCCCAGCGAGGACAGATGCAGGGAGCCGTGGGCAATTTCACCATGTTCGACTTCTGGGTAAAGACTTTACGGGTAGATAACCTGACGATGGGAAACTATTGCAATGTCGATTTGGTATATCCTCTGAATCCACGCCTCAATCGCCCCAGGCGCAGCGATGCCATCACGCAGGCTCATGTGGGCTATGTGCATGGCGATAGTCTCATGGCTACGAAGGTTCGTTTTATCAGTCGCCTGAACCTGAACCCCCTGAATGGAGCAAAGTATTCCTATTATGAAAGTTGTCATTTTGAAAGTACCGATGATGCATTGAATGGAACAGCCATCTATCACCACTGTGACTTTGACTTCTACGGGCAGAAGCCCTTTTGGAGTACCTTTGGGAAAGGGGCTATGTTCATCGACTGTGATTTCCATCTGAAAGGAGAGAGCCGCGAGATGTATTTCTGTAAGCAGGGAGGTCCCGTGACGGTTATCGACTGTCGCTATCACGCTCCTTCAGATACCATCTATATCGGATGGACGGCTTATCCGCAACCTTGGCTCCGCTGCTATCAGCACAACTTTACCTTGAATGGCAAGCCTTATCTGATTGGCAATCGCCAGCCTGAGAACACTTTGCAGTCCTCCCTGTTGACTTCCGCTTTACGGGAGGTTCCTTTCTTGGGCATCAGTCAGCATGAGGCTACCTTGCTGACGGGTCAGGACACCCTTCTTCTCACAACTCCCGAGCTCGTCACCTGGCATATCCCCGAAGCTTATGCCTCCTATATTTTGGTTCGTCCCGTAAGTGGAGCTTGTGCCTCCGTTATCCCTACCAATAATACCGATGAAACGACAGATTTCTGCATTGTTGCTTCCACAGCAGATGGTCGCGAGGCCGCTTGCCATGTGGTGGTCAAACCCTCTATATTACCTCCTCCTTCTTTCAGGAAACAACCCCGTATCGTTCAGAAAAAGGGTTACCTGCAATTAGACTATCAACTTAATTTGCAGGGTCGTCGTGATGAGTCGCGCATCACTTGGTATCGCAACAATATCCCCGTTTCCACCACATATGGTAAGCCCGAGCGTACTTATCAACTAACAGCAGCAGATAAAGGACAACAAATCAGTGCCACCATCGAGCCAAAGCATCAGCGGAGCACTTACGGCCCAGCCGTCTCTAGCTCCTCTAGAATATCTAGTCCGTCTAGTCCATCTAGCCCGTTTAGCCTATCTAGAATCTCTAGCCTTTCCACCGACTTCCACGATTTCCCTTGTCAGTGGCAGCCCATCGTCCGTGAAGGCTATTGGACAGTTGATGGTTTTAAGCCCCAGGATACTGCGGATTTTCCTTGGTCTTTCGACCCTCAGAAGCCTATGTGGGAGTACGCAGAAGGCTTTAATGGTGCCGTTGGAATGGGACTTTTGCAGGCTCAGCGAGGAGCCCGTCTGATGTACACACCGCTGCCTTCCACCTATCATAATATGTCATTGGTGTTACAGGTGGATCCCACCAAGACGGCAGGTCAGGGCTTTGGTTCTGCCACAGGTCAGTATATGGATGTTTGCCTGAAGTTCGACACCCGCACCTTGACGGGTTATGGCTTGCGAATCATCCGAACCACCAAACATGCAAAGGCAGTCGACTTCCTGTTGGTTCGTTATCATCAAGGGGTAGTCACTCCTATTTCGGAGGCGGTTTCCTCTACCTGCTATCGTACGGGATGTACTATTTCCATTGATTTCATCGGCAATCAGCTTACCGCTCATGTGACTACCAAGACTCCACGTCCGGCTGATTCAACGCTGCCCCATGAAGTGCTGTTGAAAGCCACCGTGGCTCCCAACAACTTTGGTGGTGTTCACATCCAGCATACTGGCTCTTGCGGTGAGAGCACCACCATGCTGCACCATTTGAAGGTAGATTGGAATTAGACGATAGGCAGCGAGATACCGTTTATCTTCTGGTACACATCCAACGCATAGATGTCTGTCATCCCAGCGATATAGTCGATGACAGACATGATGCGTGTTTCCAAGTCTTCGCTGTTGATGTCGTACTGCGAACTCACGCGGTCTATCAGCTGTTGTGAATAGTAACGGTCGGGGTGCATCACGGCTTCTGTCATCTGTTCCATCAGGGTAGCCATAATCTTATAACCTGACAACTCCACATCCAGCACGGGACGACTGCGATAGATGCGCTCAACGGACAGTTGGGCACAACGCTTGTAGGCTTTTCCTTGCAGTTCGTTGATGTGGTCAATGAGTGAGCCATCAAAGGTGCCGTTCAGTATCTCGTCTTCGTGTTTTATAAAGGTTTTGACACATTCGTTCTCCAGTTTGCCAATAACGCAAGCTCGCATGTACACCACCTTTTCGTTGGGGTCTTTCAGCTCTTCATCGGTGATGCGGCGAAGTATCTTCTTCTGGTTCTCCTCGTCGAAGAAGCCCAGCAGCAAGTCTTCTGTTTCCTGATACGTCAGAATTTTCAGCTTATGGGCATCTTCCAGGTCCATAATCTCATAACAGATGTCATCAGCCGCCTCTACCAGATAGACCAGTGGATGACGGGCATAGCGCAGAGGTTCACCCTCCTTGGATTTGCAAATAATACCCATTTCATCGGCAATTCGCTGGTAGTATTCTAGCTCGCTTTGGAAGAAGCCGAACTTTCCCTTCTTGCTGGTGGCTGACGAGGCATAAGGGTATTTCACGATGCTGGCCAACGTGGAGTAGGTCATCACGAAACCACCTGTCCGACGGCCCTTGAACTGGTGGGTCAACAGTCGGAAGGCATTGGCATTGCCCTCAAAGTGGGTGATATCGTCCCAGAATGCCGGTGAAACCTGCGCCTTCAGCATACTGCCAGCCCCTTCCGTGAAGAATGTCTGGATGGCCTTTTCACCTGAATGACCGAAGGGTGGGTTGCCTAAGTCATGTGCCAGACAGGCTGTGGACACAATCTGTCCTATCTGTTCGAACATGGTACCTCGCAGCTCAGGGCGCTTCTCCTGAATGATGCGCTGAGCCACGTCGTTGCCCAGTGACATACCTACACTGGCTACCTCCAGCGAGTGGGTCAGTCGGTTGTGTACAAAGATGCTTCCCGGCAGGGGGAACACCTGTGTTTTGTTCTGCAGTCTGCGAAAAGGAGCCGAGAAAATCAGTCGGTCGTAGTCGCGCTTAAACTCCGTGCGGTCGTCGTGGCGCTCCGTATGACGGTGCTCTTGTCCCAGTCGTTTGTTTGATATTAGTTGTGTCCATTCCATAACGGCTGCGAAATTACGAATAAAAAATGAGACAGCCAAACGACCTTCTCGTTTTTCCATCAAATCTTCCTCGAAATGATAAAAAGATACAAATTCGAGCAAAAATGATGGTTGTTTGCAGATAAATAAGTACCTTTGCACATTATTTATAATAGAACCATTTCGAAATGATTAAGATTAAGGTAGTAAATCGCGGGCACCAACAGCTGCCTGCATACGCCACTCCGCAGAGCGCGGGCATGGACTTGAGAGCCAATCTGAGTGAACCTGTCACCCTGCATCCTATGGAGCGCAGACTCATTCCTACGGGCCTGCATATCGCCCTTCCTGAGGGCTATGAGGCGCAGGTTCGTCCTCGCAGTGGACTGGCCTTGAAGCACGGACTGACCGTTCTGAACACCCCAGGTACCATCGATGCTGACTATCGCGGAGAAATCGGTGTGGTGCTCATCAACCTGTCGCAAGAAGACTTTGTCATCAACGATGGTGAGCGCATTGCCCAGATGGTGATAGCCCGTCACGAACAGGGTGATCTGGTGGTTGTCGAAGAACTGGACCAGACGGAGCGTGGCGAAGGTGGGTATGGTCACACTGGTGTGAAATAAAGGCGGCGCGGTGCGCCTAGTGAATAGTGAATAGTGAATAGTGAAGGTCGCGATTAAGTGAGAACAGAGCTAAGCTTGCTTAAGCTATGTCGAACATGAGCGAGCTCGATGTAAAACATCAATAGTGAATAGGGATGGCTGATAGTGTTTTGGCAATTAAATCCATAGATTTTGGTGTTCGCGTGGTACATTGCGCTCAATTCTTGCAAAAAGAGAAGAGTGAATTTATCATGTCTAAGCAAATTCTAAGGAGTGGAACCAGTATCGGTGCAAATATCCATGAAGGTGTTTATGCACAAAGCAAGGCTGATTTCGTTAGTAAATTGAGCATATCTCTAAAAGAAGCAAGTGAGACTTCATATTGGTTGATTCTTCTTAAGAAAACTGATTACTTGACATTAGAAGCATATAATTCACTAAAATCCGATTTGGATGAGTTAATTCGTATGATTATATCATCGTTGAAAACAGCAAAGAAAGAATAAAGATTATGGGGACGACAATAAGAAGAATGATAGTGATACTATTCACTATTCACTATTCACTATTCACTAGCCTCGTTGTGGCGCAAGACACTTCGAGGCGCTACGACAATTTCTTCTTGGAAGCAATCGTACAGCGCGAAAAAGGAAACAGCGATGCGGCTTTCGACCTGCTGCGCCATTGTGTAGCCATTGACTCTACACGCTCGGAGGCTTATTACTATCTGGCTCAATACCACGGGGCATTGAAGCACAAGGACAAGATGTTGGCCTTGATGAAAAAGGCTGTCGAACTGGAGCCCGATAACACCACCTATCTCGAGACATTGGCCAATATCTACATCTCCCAGCGTCAGTATGCTGAGGGTATTGAGATGTTGGAACGATTGTATGACAAAAGTAGGGAGCGCGACGAGGTGCTGGGAATGTTGGTACAACTTTATGAGCAACAGCAAGACTACGACAATGCCATTCGTACGCTGAACCGTCTGGAAACCATCGAGGGAAAGAGCGAGCGACTGTCGTTTGCCAAGAGTAGTCTCTTTACGCAGAAAGGCGACAAGAAGGCAGCTATCAGCGAGATGAAGAAACTGGCTGACCAGTATCCCCATGATAACAACTATCGCTGTCTGTATGCCAATACGCTCTATGTGAACGGCCAACAGAAGAAGGCACTGAACATCTATCAGGAGATACTCAGGGACGACCCTGACAACCGTAATGCCAATATGGCCATGCTGGCTCACTATAATGAGCAGAAAGACTCTGTTGCTGCCAATCGTGTGATAGAGCAAATACTGCTGAACAGGACGACGACAACGGAAGACCGTGTCACCTTGCTGCGACAGCTGATAGGCGAGAGCGAGCAGGCTGGTGGCGACTCCACCCGTGTGTTGCAGTTGTTCCATCAGATGCTGGCAATGCCTCAGAGTGATGCAGACCTGGCCCTCTTCTGTGCCACTTACATGAATCTGAAGAAAATGCCTCAGGACAGCATTGGCAAAGTATTAGAGCAAGCCCTCCGTATAGCACCGGATAACGCTGCAGCGCGTTTGCAGCTGGTCAGCTATGCCTGGCAGGCAGAGAATCGCGACCGCGTGATAGCCTTGTGCAAGGAGGCTCGCCAGTATAATCCCGATGAAATGGCTTTTTATTACTATCAAGGTATTGCCTATTACCAGAACAACCAGTTGGATGATGCTCTGGATGCCTTCCAGAATGGCATTGGAGTCATTACCCCGCAAAGCGACCCTGCCATTGTCAGTGACTTCTATGCTGTGATGGGTGACATCATGCACCAGAAGGGCATGGACCGTGAGGCTTTTGCAGCTTACGACTCTTGCCTGCAATGGAAGGACGACAACATAGGATGCTTGAACAACTACGCCTATTACCTGAGTGTCAAGGGGCAGCAGCTGGACAAGGCAGAGCAGATGTCCTATCGCACCATCAAGGCAGAACCGAAGAATGCTACCTATCTGGATACCTATGCCTGGATTCTCTTCATGCAGAAGCGTTACAGCGAGGCCCGCATCTATATCGACCAGACCTTGCAGAACGATTCCGACTCGTCAGCAGTATTGCTGGAACATGCCGGGGACATCTACTATCATGTAGGCGACGTGGAGAAAGCCCTGTCGTTCTGGAAAGAGTCGCTAACGCGTGCTGTTGCCAGTGACGACCGTGAGCTTCAAGGTCCCAGGAGGCAAGTGTTGATTAGAAAAATAAAACTAAAGAAATATCTGAAAGAATGAAGACATTACGTTTCTTGACAATGACTACCTGCATGGCAGCGTTGGTCTTGGCGACATCGTGTGGCTCGACGAGGGGACTGGGTCGGAGAGGAACCGTCATCCAGAAAACTGAGAAGGCTGCATCAAAGGCAGGCAAAGTGACTCCTGCCAACCCTGTTGCAGAAACAAAGGGTGTGGAGAAGGTTGACTTGTCGGACTCTATCCAGAGGTTGACTTTCTTACAGCAGGTGAACGACCATGCTCAACATGCCCGTTTCATTACGTCTAAGGTCAAGTTCTCCATAGAGCTGGGCAGCCAGAATATGACGCTGACGGGTAACCTGAAGATGAAGCGTGACGATGTCATTCGCTTGCAACTGATGGCTTTCGGTTTCGTGGAGGCGGGTCGCCTGGAACTGACTCCTGACTACGTGATGATTATCGACCGTATTAACAAGCAGTACCTGAAAGTGCCTTATTCGCACCTCGACTTCCTGCGCAACAGTCATATCGACTTCTATGTATTCCAGGCCTTGTTCTGGAATGAGCTGTTCCAGCCGGGTAAGTCGCGTCTCACCGATAGCCAGCTGAAGAGCTATAATACCGAGGTGGGTTTCGACAATGATGTCGTCGTGGCAATGGAGGATGGTAAACTGTCCTATCGCTGGCTCGCTGACCATAACTCGGCACAGGTGAAGATGGCTAACATCATGTACAATGACAGATATCGTGGCAACTACCAACTGAACTGGGACTATGTGGATTTTAAGAGAAACGACTCGAAGCTGTTCCCCATGACCCATAAGGTGTCGTTTACCGCGCCTCAGAAAGAGATTAAGTTCGAGATGATGCTCAACAGTATAGGCAATGAGGATAACTGGGAGCCCCGTACCACATTGTCTGGTAAATATCGTCAGGTGGAGGTCGAAGAGATTCTTCGTCGCTTCATGGCACTCTAAACAATAGGAATGAAGCGGATAAGTATCATATTATTATTGCTGGCCTTCACACTGGCTCCACAAGCACAGACGAGGAAAAGCAAGCAGAAAGCACCGGCTAAGAAGACGGCAGTGCAGCGGAAGAAGAGCAAAACGAGCAAAACAACCGTGACCACCCCCTCTGTGCAATCTCTGCAGAACCAGCGTCAGAAACTCCAGCAGCAAATCAAGGAACAGGAGAACAAGTTGCGTTCCAACCAGCAGGATGTGAAGAAACGACTACAGAACCTGATGATCCTGAATACGGAGATAGAAGGGAAACGTCGTTCCATAGACACCATTCGTCGTAATATCGATACGTTGGACGTGGCTATTGAACGACTTTGTGTCCAGCTGGATAACTTGCAAGAGGAACTGAACGAGTGTAAGCGTCGTTATGTGAAGTCCATGCGTTACCTGCATCGTAACAAGTCGGGCCAGAGTCAGCTGATGTTTATCTTCAGTGCTGATAACCTGACACAGATGGTTCGTAGGTTGCGTTTCATGCGTGAATATGCGGCCTATCAGCATGTACAAGGTGATGAGGTGAAGACACAACAGGAGGCCGTCAATAATAAGCTGCAGGAAATCAGTGTTGCCAAGCGTCAGAAGACGCGGCTTCTGGCGCGAGGCGAGCAGGAACGCAGAGCTTTGGAGGGTAAGCAGTCGGAACAGCAGAATGTGGTGAAGACGTTACAGAAAGAGCAGCGTTCTATCCAGAGCATTATTGCCCAGCAGAAAAAGAAGGATGCTGCCCTGAATGCACAGATTGACCGTTTGATAGCCGAGGAGGTGGCTCGCCAGAAGGCGCGTGCTGCCGCGGAGGCCAAACGTCGCGCCGAAGCTGAAGCAGCCAAGAAACGTGCTGCTGAACAGGCTCGAAAGCGAGCAGAGGAAGCCCGTAAGAAGGCCGAGGAGGAAGCACTGGCTGCTAAGACCAAGGAGGCCCGTGAGGCAGCTCGTCGTCGAGCTATGGAGCACGCCAAGGAAGAGGAGAATGCCCGTAAGGCAGAGGAAGCAGCGCGTAAGGTTGAGCAGACGTTGCTGACACCTGCCGAGGACTTGCGTATCAGTGGAAGCTTCGAGAACAATCGCGGTCGTCTGCCCATCCCCGTTACTGGTGCTTATCGCATCGTCAGCCACTTCGGACAATATAATGTGGAAGGTCTGCGTAATGTGACCCTCGACAATAAGGGTATCAACATCCAGGGAGAACCGGGAGCACAGGCTCGTAGCATCTTCGACGGAGAGGTCAGTGCTGTGTTCAGCTTCGGTGGCACCGTGGTGGTCATGGTGCGTCACGGCAGCTATATCTCCGTGTACTGCAACCTGTCCAGCGTCAGTGTCCGTCGTGGTCAAAAGGTGTCTATCCGTCAGCCTCTGGGCCGCATCGGACAAGACAACATCCTACAGTTCCAGCTCCGTCGTGAAACGTCGAAACTGAATCCGGAGAGCTGGCTGGGAAGATGATATTTAAATTTGAAATTAGGAATTAGAAATTATGATATGCGTATGCGCAGAGTAATAGTGTTAAAGCTTTCTTTCTACAAAGTAATCACAATTTCTAATTTCTAATTCCTAATTAAAGAAACGTACGTTTCTATGGCATTTGCAATTTCACTTATGCAAATGAACTCGTCCGCGGAGTGGCTCCGGCTGCTTTCTCCTGGTCCCAGTTTCATCGATAGGAATGGCATCAGTGCCTGATCACTTAGCGTGGGGGAGCCAAAGGGTACCATGCCCATCTTGATACATTTCTGTACCAGGGGATTGCCTATTGGAATATGTGAGGATGACAAACGGAAGGAGCGGGCTTTCAGCTCGCTTTTCTTCATGTGTTTTTGCAGGAAGGCGAAGAGGTATTCGTTCTGATAGTATTCATTGGTACGCACGTCAATGACGAAGTGGCATTCGTCGGGCACCACGTTATGCTGGGTGCCACTGTTAATCACAGTAACCGTCATCTTGGTGGCACCGAGCAGGGGACTCTCTTTCCTGAAACGGTAGTCGCGCAGCCATACCAGGTCGTCAAGGGCTTCATAGATGGCATTCACACCCTCGTTGCGGGCAGCATGTCCGCTCTTTCCGCGAGCCACACCGTCAATGACCATCAGTCCCTTTTCAGCAATGGCGGGTTGCATGCCTGTGGGCTCACCCACGATGGCTACGTCTATCTTGGGCAGGTGGGGCAGTACCATCGAGAAGCCGTTTGTGCCACTTACCTCCTCTTCGCACGAAGCCAGATATACCACGTTATATGTCCCGTTCTGCGAGCTTTTGTCTCGCAATATCCGATACACCTGCAGCAGGCTCACCAGACCCCCTCCGCAGTCGTTGGCTCCCAGTCCATAAAGGCGGTCGCCCTCAACAACAGGGGTAAAAGGGTCGCGTGTCCACGTAGCCACTGGCTTCACGGTGTCAATGTGTGCATTGAGCAACAGGGTTGGTTTCTCGGGGTTTAGGTCTTCCTGGATGAGAACATTGTTCCCGATTCGCTGGAAAGGCATTCCCCATTTCCCGATGAAATCGCATAAAATGTCGGCAGCCTGCGTTTCTTCGCGACTAACCGACGGAGTCTTGATGAGCTCCATCAACAACTCCACCGCATCGTTTGTATATTGCTTTATGTCCATAATTGCCACAAAGATACAAAATTATTCCCAATTCTTTATACCTATTTCTTTGTTTTTTTTAATAGTCTAATCATAATTTCTAATTACTAATTACTAATTTCTAATTTATTTTGTGTACCTTTGCACCTAATTAATATATAAAGAGAGAAGTTATGCAGACTAATTGCCACATGTCAGTGCTGGTGCACGAACAAGCAAAGAAGTATGGTGACCGCGAAATGCTGATTTATCAGGACTTTGGCGGAAAGGAGTGGAAATCATTGTCTTGGAACCAGGTTTCAGCCACCGTCAAACAGGTGTCTAATGCCCTGTTGAACCTCGGTGTGAAGCCTCAGGAGAACATTGGTATATTCTCACAGAACTCAGTACAGTATATTGAGTGCGACTTTGGTGCATGGGGCATCCGTGCAGTAACCATACCTTTCTATGCTACCAGCTCTGAGCAGCAGATACAGTTCATGGTGAACGATGCCAAGGTACGCTTCCTCTTCGTTGGCGAGCAGGACCAGTACGAAAAGGCGCGTCGTGCCTTCTCACTCTGCCCTACGTTGGAACGTATCATCGTCTATGATCCCATGGTGCATATCTCCACTCATGACCCTAACGCTATCTATTTCCACGACTTCCTGAAACTCGGTGAGAACCTGCCCCGTCAGACCGAAGTGGAGAAATTGCAGCAGGAAGCCTCCTTCGACGATATTGCCAACATCCTGTACACCAGTGGTACAACGGGCGATTCCAAGGGTGTCATCCTGACGCATGGACAGTTCCATGCAGCCTTTGAGGCCAACGACAAGTGTGTGCCTGTAGGTGAAAAGGACCGTGTCATGAACTTCCTGCCCTATACCCATATCTTCGAGCGTGGATGGGCTATCCTCTCGTTGACGGAAGGTGCCACCATGATTGTGAACACCCATCCTCAGGAGGTACAGCAGGCCATGCGTGAGACGCATCCCACCTGTATGTCTGCAGTGCCCCGCTTCTGGGAAAAGGTCTATATGGGTGTGATGGATAAGATAGAACATTCCAGTGCTATGCAGCGTAAGCTGTTCCGTCATGCACTGGCTGTAGGTCGCAAGCATAACATCGAATACCTCAGCCTGGGTAAGAAGCCCCCTGTGGCTCTGCACCTGGAGTATGAGATGCTGAACCGCACCGTCTTCTCGCTGGTACGTAAGGAACTGGGACTGGAGAATGCCCATTTCTTCCCCACAGCAGGAGCAGCCGTCTCAGAGCATGTCGAGGAATTTGTCCATTCCATCGGCATCAACATGATTGTAGGCTACGGCCTCACAGAGTCGTTGGCTACGGTGAGCTGTAACCACCTGGGCAAGCCCTGGACGGTAGGCAGTGTCGGTATTCCCATCGAAGGCATCAGCATCCGCATTGGAGAGAACGACGAGGTATTGCTGAAAGGCCCGACGATTACCTGCGGCTACTACAACCGTGAGGACCTGACCAAGGCAGCCTTTACGGAGGACGGCTATTTCAAGACCGGTGATGCCGGTTATATGAAGGATGGTGAGCTCTTCCTGAAAGAACGCATCAAGGACCTGTTCAAGACCTCCAACGGAAAATACATCGCACCTCAGATGATAGAGTCGAAGCTGTTAGTCGATAAGTTCATCGACCAGATAGCCATCATAGCCGATGAGCGCAAGTTCGTCTCAGCCCTCATCATCCCCGTCTATTCGCTGCTGGAAGAGTACGCCCGTGAGCATAACATCCCCTTCAAGGACCGCGAGCAGCTCTGTGCAGACCCCCGCATCATCCAGATGATGAAGGAGCGCATCGACACCCTGCAGCAACAGCTGGCCCACTACGAGCAAGTCAAGCGCTTCACCCTGCTGCCTCACCACCTGTCGATGGAGAAGGGAGAACTCACCAACACGCTGAAGATTCGAAGAAGAGTACTCAACGAGAATTATAAGGCTGAGATAGAAGCTATGTACGAAGAGTAAATTAGAAATTAGGAATTAGTAATTAGAAATTATGATTACCTAATTATGCTGGAAAGACGCGAAAATGTAATTGTAGAGAAGAGTGAGCTATTTGCTGATAGAATCGTGAAGATGCATAAATATCTTTCTAAAAAGAGAGAAGGCAATTCTGATATCTTGAAACAAATCGTCCGTAGTGGTACCAGTGTTGGAGCAAACGTCTCAGAGAGCAAGTTTGCTCAAAGTGAAGCTGATTTCTTAACGAAGCTCACTATTGCATTAAAAGAGGCAAACGAAACAAAGTTTTGGCTTAATCGTCTGTATGCTGGAAACTATTTAAATGAAACAGAATATCATTCTATTATAAAAGACTGTGAAGAAATAATAAGTATTTTAGTAAAAATAACGGGAACATTAAGAAAGAAGGTTCAGAAGTAATCATAATTTCTAATTCCTAATTAAATAAGTTAAGAAAACAAAGGAATAGGGAGTGAACATTAGTAATCATAATTTCTAATTTTTAATTTCTAATTCCTAATTTAGTAATCATAATTTCTAATTTTTAATTTCTAATTCCTAATTAAATTAAGTATGATCACATCCGACCAACTAAAAGACGTTCTTGACCGCGCTGACGCGCTGTACAAGTACCTGAAGATAGACGAGAAGAAGATGGAGTACGAGGAGGAGGATCTTCGTACTCAGGCTCCCGATTTCTGGGAAGACCAGAAACGTGCTGAGGAGCAGATGAAGAAGGTAAAGGGCATCAAGAAGTGGCTCGATGGCTATCAGGCAGTGCGTACTGCTGCTGATGAGTTGCAACTGGCCTTTGACTTCTATAAGGAGGAGATGGTCACGGAGGAAGAGGTGGAAAACGGCTACAAGACAGCCATCCGCCTGATAGAGGACCTTGAGCTGAAGAACATGCTTCGCCAGAAGGAGGACCCTATGGATGCCGTGCTGAAGATCAACTCCGGTGCCGGTGGTACCGAGGCTCAGGACTGGGCCCAAATGCTGATGCGTATGTACCAGCGATGGGCTGAGGCACACGACTATAAGGTGTCTATCGCTAACCTGCAGGATGGCGATGAGGCTGGTATCAAGAGTGTGACGATGCAGATTGAGGGTGGGGAGTTCGCTTACGGCTACCTGAAGAGTGAGAATGGTGTTCACCGTCTGGTGCGTGTGTCACCTTATAACGCACAGGGTAAGCGCATGACCTCTTTTGCCTCTGTCTTCGTCTCTCCCTTGGTTGACGACACCATCGAGGTGTATGTGGACCCAGCCAAACTGTCGTGGGACACCTTCCGCAGCTCTGGAGCAGGTGGTCAGAATGTGAACAAGGTGGAGTCTGGTGTCCGTCTGCGCTATTGGTACACCGACCCCGATACCGGTGAGGAAGAGGAAATCCTCATTGAGAACACGGAGACACGCGACCAGCCTAAGAACAAAGAGCGTGCTATGGCTCTGCTCCGCTCCCAGCTCTACGATCGTGCCATGCAGAAACGCCTCGAGGCACAGGCTAAGATAGAGGCAGGCAAGAAGAAGATAGAGTGGGGCAGTCAGATCCGTTCCTACGTCTTCGACGACCGTCGTGTCAAAGACCACCGCACCAACTACCAGACCTCCGATGTCGATGGTGTGATGGATGGTAAAATCGACGATTTCATCAAGGCATACCTGATGGAATTTCCTTCGTCTGATGACGAATGAAATTCCAAATGAGGAATGAGAAGTGAGAAATGAGAAATGACGGGCCTTGCCCTAAATGAAAAATGAACAATGAACAAGATTAATAATAGAATAATATCAAGATAAATAATAACCACGAGTTGTGAGATGATTGAGAAAGAGAACTGCATTTCTCATTTTTCATTTGCATTTCTCATTTCTCACTTCTCATTTCTCATTTAAAACTAAGTATTATGAACAAAAAAGTAAATGCCAAGAAAGAAGCTTGGGAGAAGAAACAGGAAGAGAAAGGTAAGAAAGTAGTAGCATGGATCTTTGGCGGACTCATCGTCCTCGCCATTATCTATCTCATCTGGACATTCTCCATGATGGCGTAAAAAAAATTAAAAATTAGAAATTAGGAATTAGAAATTGTGATATGTCTAAGTGCAGACATCTTGCACACTATGGTGTGTATATTCCGCCCCGAAAGTAATCATAATTTCTAATTTCTAATTCCTAATTCCTAATTTAACTATGCTTGAAATCGAACGTAAATTCCTGGTCCTCGACGACTCCTACAAGCAGTTGTCGTACGGCAGTAGCCACATCATGCAGGGTTATATCTGCAGTGAGCGTGGTAGGACGGTGCGTGTACGCATAAGAGATGTACGCGCGTACCTTACTATTAAAGGACCTAGTGAAAATAACGGATTGTCCCGTTATGAGTTTGAACGCGAGATTCCTTTGGATGATGCGCAGCAGATGCTGCGTTTCTGCGAGCCAGGCGTTATTGACAAGACTCGCTGGCTCGTAAAGTCGGGACCTCACACCTTCGAAGTAGATGAGTTTCATGGCGAAAACAACGGTCTTGTAGTAGCCGAGGTGGAGCTCTCCAGTGAGGAGGAAGCTTTTGAAAAACCCCATTTCATCGGAAAAGAGGTCACAGGTGACCGTCGTTACTATAACAGTCAGTTGCGTGCTAACCCCTATTGTAACTGGCCTAAGTAATCTCTAACCCCTCACCTCTCACCCCTTACCCCTTACCTCTCACCTCTTTTAACATGTTTTCCTAGGTGTAAATTTCGTTAAAAAACCTTTATTGTTTTTCGCTTTCTACCGAAATTTTCTTACCTTTGTCATTGGCTTATATCATTAACTATGACGTGTAAGAGACATTTTGTAGGAATAGCGGCTATGCTTTATAGCCTGTTGGGAGTTGCAGCAGCACAGCTTCCCGATTCCCTCTTGACTTTTGATAAAGCCTACTATTATAACATTGTAGATATGCCGAAGTCGCTTCAGATTGTGCAGACCATGCGCGATAGGAAGATGGCTGCCGACTGGGAACTGGACAGGGCCGAGGCCAACCTCTGGAGTCTTGACCGCCATTACAACAAGGCTTTGAAGCTTTACCAGAAGGTGTTGGATAATCCCGAGGCTAAAAAGTCGTGGGAAGAAGAGTTGAGTACCCTTTTCCTGGCCTCCTACTGCTATGAGAAACTTAGTGACGAGCGACATCTCTCCAAGTTGGTGCTCAGGATGCGTGATTTGGCTCAGGAGCACGATGCCAAAGAGTATCTGTGTATGACAGAATATATTCGTGGCAGGCGTATTTATATGATGGGTCGGAAGGAAGAAGGCTATGCCATCAGCCTGCAAGCCGCAGAGGATATGAAACACATGGACTATCGATACAAGAACCGTATGCTTTTCGTCTTCTATATCAACATCACCAACATGTATATCCATGATGGCAAATACCGTGAGGCTTGGAAG
>CACXTX010000010.1 GCA_902770635.1 uncultured Prevotellaceae bacterium
CATCGTATGTAGCATTTGTCAAAAATAACATTCTTCCATATAGCAGCTAATACTGCTATTTTTTCAAACTGGCTTGACATTCTTCTACTGCAGTGACGTAATCAGCAATCGTCATAGTCTCATAAGATGGTTTGCCATTATGATCTTTACACATAGGTACTATGTAATAGCCGCTAGAAGCATCTTTGCCATTTATATATAAATGAGCTCCTACTGCTTTCAACTTTTCCGCTGAAATCTGTTCTTCTTTCTTATCTTTACCTCTATTATATTCTTCTACTTCTTTCTGACACTCGGCGGTGTTTTCATCTACATAGATATTTTTACCACAACATGCACATTGCAACTTATTATTATTGTTTTTCGTAAAAGCTTGCCAATACTTAATCCAAGGGTAGTCCAAATAAGCTTTTCGGTCACCAGTATGGTCTGACTCCTTTGGATTGTGTATCTCCATACCTTTCTTTAGAATAGTTGTTCCTGGCCTGTCACTATACTGCGACTCAAACATACGCCTATACTCATCAGGGGCGGTATCCCCGTAAACACTTTCTAATAAAGATTTTAATGCCATATTATATAGAATTAATCAATTGCGTAGATCTTTCTTTCAGTTCTGCTATTTTAGGAAGAACCCGTAATAGCATATGATAAATACAATAGTATGGGTAATGAAGCACTGTGGGTACTACCTCGTCTCCTTCTTTAAAGTTTTTTATAATCTCTGAAGCTGCATCTGCCATTGATTTTCCATCTTTGGATTTGGTCTTAAGTTGAAACAGAATTGCTTCCGAAAAATCATTATCATCAATATCATCAGCAATTTCTTCTATCAACGTATGTACACCATCAAGATAGTCACCGTCGGTGGTCTTAAGAATTTCTGTCATGTCTTCATAAAGTCTCTTCTCACTACGAAGAAAAACCTCTATTGTCTTCTCCATATAGTTTTGACTCACCAGCAAATTTGGCTGATTGAAATCATGAAGATCATTAAATGTAAAATGACGATTAATTAAATCATCAGGCATTTCATCATCCCGCTTATCCATCGGGGTTGTCAACAGATAGGCATTGCTAAGAAACATATCAAGTTTCCGACGCATAGCACGAAAACGAATCTTATACTTCTCTATTTCCTTGGCTCGTAACTCTTCTTCATTCTTACCACGTTCTATTTCACTAACCTTCTCAGCCTGTGCTGCTGATATATCATTTAGGAAGAGTCCCATGAAAATCAAACCTAATATACACTCTGCACATACCAGAACTCGGGCTATTCCAGAGACTGGGAACATATCACCAAAACCTAATGTTGTTATTGACACAACGCTAAAATAGAGTGCACTCCAGAAATCTTCTACCGGATGCTCCGCATTCCAATGTTCTTCACCTAGAAAGGTGAATATTACTGCGAATACTATTATTGTTGCGAGAAAACACCAAGCAAACCTAAACTTTCTTATCTTCATTCTTATATAGAAATCATCAACGCCTTGCGTTCCCATCGATGATATTTATCGAGATCTAAAATATCATTTTCAAGTGATTTACAAATTTCATATATAAAATTTGAACGGAAGAACGCCACCATTAATATGTTTTGCAGAAGTGAGAATTTCGCCTATAGATTCAGCAAATTTCAAGGTCACTGGTAATCCATCAGCATATATGCATGCATTATAGTTAAGTTTTGATAGACTAAGAATATCTTTGCAAACAGTTTCAATATTTCCGTTTCCTCGGTCTATCTGTATATCTAAAGGATTGGGCGTTTCAAGGCCTATCTGGGTTTTAAAACGTGGTAAATATCCTTTTGTCCAAAGGAATGCCTTATTGTCATCATATTGAAGCATCAATCCCCTTGGAACACTGTATTGATGTTCCCGGTAGAGTTTGAATACGTTATTATTCCTTATTCTTACTCCTATTATTTGCGATTTTCCTTCTGCTGCCTCTTGAAATCCATCCCATTCTTCATCATTAAAATAGGTTTTGGCATGAATAAACACTTCTGTAGGATATCTGTTAAACTGGCTAAAATAAGACTGCATTGCACGAGAAATAATCTTTTTTGCATCTACCTTATCTAAATGATATTCTCCAGTTTCCTCATTCCACCAGGGACCTACATTGCCCCGAAATACCATGCCATCTCCAGAATCCAGAAACATCTGAGCTGCACAACAAGCATTCTTTCCTTCATCCTGAGTTTTTTTATACACTAGACCTAGATAACACACCCCCTGACGAACATCGCCCATTTTCCAAGGCAATCCCCCCATCTTATAATAAAGGGCAACGGCGAGATTCCATGCTTTTGCAGTTTTTATCTTTTCTTCTTGTAATTGTTGTTTAGAATCCATACCAGAAAAAGATATCTTCGATTCTCGGATAATCTGTGTGGTAATACCCGACCCAAGCAATCTAGCTTTCATCTGATTATGGAAATTCACTTCATATTCATATGCCTTTCGAAATGCTTCTTCTTCATTGTTGAACTCTTCAAACAAGTTCTGTTGTCTATTCTTTAAAACCTGTCTCGACACACTAGACTTAATAACACCTCCCATCTTCAAAGCAGAGGATTTAGGACGTCCATGAGTAAATATACCTTCAGGTATAACCACAAGCCACAGATTTACGGTTCGTTCTTCCTCATTAAGATAGTCGGTAATTTTGTCTACATATATTGAAACCAATTTATGAACTCTTACATGATTATCTTGATGTCTCAAGGCCTCTTTAATAGAATTTTCTGAAATATCTATCTGCGGAATATTCTCATAATTGACAAATACTCCCAAAACAGACTCTAATCCGAGAAATGTGGGATGTTTATTGACGTCTTCATCCGAAAAGACAGGTTTATCTAATACATGAAGATAGTCAATCATCAACCTACGCAATCTATTTGGACCAATGATTCCTATGTTCATCTGACCAAAATATCGATTTGCATCAAAAGGGCCAAACAACATTAGTCCATCTCTTGGATCAATTGCCTTTTGTCCATGTGCAAAAGTCAATGTCGGTTCTGACAAATATTTAATAACAGGTTCTAACATATTTCTTCCTCCTCTATGTAAGATACTGTTTCCAAGTCAGACTCAGACATCTTCGAACTGGGATCATTGTAGCCATAATCACTCCAAAATGTCTCTGGCCATAAATTCATTTTAAGGAAATCACCTTTATAAGTCACCTGAATTTTGATTTCACTTTCACTGTCCTTCAGGGAACTTAACATCGCTAAAAGCAAATCACGCCATTCACTATTATAAAAAGTTTTACCTTTATTCCTTCGATAAGCATGTTGTTTGCTGTCATTGGAAATTATTACATGACCATCACTTGTGAATAACAGATGTGACTGAATTGAAACTCCAATAACGGGAAACATAAGAGGTTTTACGGATATTGCGTAATGCCATGAGCCTTTATCCAAATATTTACCACCTAGACGTTTATGTCTTGGCTTTTGCTGAGAAGAATACTTATAATAAATTTCCTCATCTCTGAATTTTGTTTTACCCCGTTCCCTATAAAATGCAAAACGTTTATTTGAAATGGGGGCTTTGCAGCAACCTTTCCGCTCTAAAATACAATGTATCAGAAATCTTATATAGTCCTTGAAATAATTCTCAACTTCTTTGTGGGTAGGAAAATCTTCGGAGTCAAAGCCATAAAGCACATCGTCGAGGCTATAAGCATATACTGCGATAGGCAACACATCAAAAGTTTCACCTTCACGCTCAACCTCATAAGATATTTTCTCTTCAAAAGTTGATAGAACATTACTAGATAACGCGATAGGAATTTCTCGATTGCTATTCCGCACAGCTTTGGCCTGTTCACTATTCGCAAAATGATATAAACAGAAAATTCCAGGACAATCCTTAACTCCCCACCAAGATGAGTAGTACAGTTCTTTCTTATTTATTATCTGGCAGTCAGTAGAATATGAATTCTCATACCAACTAACTAATGAAGATGAAACGTCTTCATCATGTTGCACATCATCCTTATCCAACTTCTTTTTCAAATGACTTAGACCTGAAGTCCAGCTTTCATTGAATTGTATATGATTAATGTTTGGCAGTCCAATTACCAAGTCATAAGGCGATTCATCCAAATGAAGTGGTATAATAAAGTCTTTAAGTTTTCTACTTTCTGCAAAAGAACGAGCATATCTCAATTCATCGTCTATACTCTGCTTTATTTCACCATCGTCAATTATATATTTAGAATACACTAATAGGACTTTTGCAGACTCTTTTATTGCTTGTTGGATTTTCTGCCAAGAACGTTCTCCACCATACAAATTTTTCAGATCTATCCACACTTTATAACCCAGCATTTCAAGACGAGATGCAAGCCAGATACAAAACTCATTATCTTCTGGTGTGGAATGACTTATGAATAACATTTCTTGCATGGTCGTTCGTATTAGTATTATTCAGCACTAGCTTATGAATAAGCGATATAGAATCAAATTGTTTCCACATTGCTTGCAGGATAAGTGTTTCCAACCACACTATACTTAGCTATAGCTTTCTTCACCTCATCCTTTGCGAAAGCAACATGACATAACTTTCCTGAACATTTAGTGTATTCATTATAAATGGACTTGGGCATTCTGTCAAGCATATCCTTATCAACAGAACGAATCTTTCCATACCCCGTATAAGCAACTATAACAGGTAGATTATAGTCATTTATTGCGGTCTCAACCTCCCAATTGAGAAGCCCTCTATCATAATTGGTATCTGGAGATACTACGACAAGCATATTTTTCGAGTTTGCCATACGCTCCCGAAGCCTTGCCTTAAGCGTAGCTTCAGAACTTGTATCTCTCACTTGATAGGTTTTCTTGTGACTATCAACATAATTAAAGTCTATATTGTCATTTTCCTGCCATGCCCTAAGAACGCCGAGGTATCGCAAATCTCCTTTAGTAGGATTTTGTTCCCCCTCGCCATCAAAGGCAACATATGTTCCATTTCTATATGCCATAATTATATAATATGTTAGTGTCTTAATAAATATTTAATACGATTCAGAGATATTTCTGGCATGTCTCCTTTGTAAATAACGATATTGCTACCGCCACGAGTCACATAAGGTTTTACCAACATCATATTATGAATCATTTCGTAAAGAACATCTTCCTTTGCCAAATTTAAGCCCATTTGTCCAGTTCCAATAATTGGCATATAAACAGGCAATCCACTGCAATTTGTATTAATGTACTTATACAATTTCTGCATAATATAGCTGTACATCTCTGGTTGTTCTATTGGGTGATTCTCCCAATTAAACTCTGTTGCAGCTAGAAGATAATAATGCAATTCTGGATTAACAGATACCCTAGCAACTGCAGCAAGAGGATATTTATACTGTTTGCCTTCTATTTGTCTGTCTTTGTTTTCTTTATATTCATATGCGGATAGGGATTTCCGTATTTCTTCATCCAAGTTTATTTCCGGATGTTCCTTGCGGAATTTATTCACAAACATACCATGCAAGGTTCCAGAACCGACTACTTTGTTATCTACGAGAGTGTCAAAGTAATCATTGAAAGGAATTACCACTACACCTTTCTTGATTGAGAAAATATCACCCTCGTAAATTTTCAATGTAGCAGTCTGAGATATTTTTATCTCTATGGATTTTGTTGGCCAGGCCATATAAACAGCTGCTATTAGACTAAAAATTAGAAGAGCAAACAGAGCAAATATCCCAAATTGGCCAATGCAAGGAACAAAGGTAGATACAATTGTAACTGCTGAAGCCAAAAGTCCAAAGATAATAGCATACTTTTCGCAAATAATCCGTCTATTTTGAAAGAAGACTTCACGAAAATCATGAGAAAAATCCTTAAATGTCATAGTGTCGAATTCCATTTAATCAAAGAAATCAATATTTGTTGCTCGATGATAAAGACTATTCAGGCCATGGTATCCCTGATCGTATAATGACAACAGGTCTTGTGCAGACAAAACACCGAAGTCTCTTAAGTCTACACTATGGCGGATTCTTAAGGCTTCAAGCGACTCATGCAGTCTGCTATCCGCTATAGAGCTGAAATATCTCACCTCGCGTCTTGATCCTCTCGACGGGAGCAAACGCATCATAGAGAGTTCTTCGTATATCCATGGAGAAAGGGTCTTAGCACGACTAGTATTATCCAGACGATTCAGGTCAATCGAGTTGTTGCTTTCGATAAAGACACAGCACTCTGTCTTGTTTATAATATCCATGATAGCCATGGAGAGCATGGCGTGAACATGGGATGTGGAATAGTTACGACGACCATAGATATAGTCACCATTACGTTTACGGCAATGAAGTTTATCTATTTCCAACAAGAGGCCGTCAGCGCTCCGCCATACATAGGAATCAAGGAACACTCGCAAATGACAACAGTTTTCAAGCCATGATGCCAATACCTCTGCAGAATCCTTATCGTCATGGGAATGGGATATGAACACATCATAGTCTCCATCCTGACCTGTTGGGAAAGTGTAATTCTGAAGCATCGCGCCATCAAGCACACCATGCCTGTCTCTTGCACCATGCACAAGAGCCTTTAGTGAGGGACGGACCGACTGGCGCTTACCCTCAAAGTCCAATTCTGGTATCAGCATCTGATACTGAACTTCAAACGTGTGTTTTAAAGCCCATATTGTCTGAACATCTATCTTATACTTTGCAAACATAAAATCAAATGTCATTAAATAATTATTATCAACTCCGTTAGTTTCATCCCATTACGAAGTGAATCCAATAGGCTACTACTGCAATTCTGTTTGAACAGTTGCGTGTCTGAGCTACTCCATCATCGAGTGATTGATAGACAGGAGACTAACGAGCAGCTGGGTTATCAACCACAGCCTACACGCAGCTTGAATCCACCTCTCGGACTCAAGCTACTTTTTGAAAAACATAAAATTCTTCATAATGGTTTCTTAAGTGGAGCATATTACCTGTCAGCCAGCAGCCCCTTCATCTGGCCGTTGTTTTTCCTTATTAATTGCCTCTATCCCTAGAATCTCATCAACAAAATTTATATCCAATTGCTGACCATGCTTACCATTACACCCAGCACAAGTAGGAATAATGTAACTTTTCGCCATAACAGATTGGCTGATTTGAATGTGTGTACCATGAATATTACCAGAATTCCTATTCAAGGGTTCATTACAGCAAGGACAATTATCAGGAATAGCTTTAAGAGATGCCGCTTCCCAATATTCAAGCCATACGCCATCACCTACTATTGGCTCGTCGTCTGCCGTTCCTTCAGCGTTGTACACAACTGCGCCCTTGTTAAAGAGTATCTTCTTGGGATTGATATTCGCAGCTTTATAATCTTCCAATGTCTTTATTTTCATAGAATAATAGTTATCTGTAGTTGGCAAACTATATTTGTTCTGACTGGCAGTATCGAACGTAAGATGTATGATGTTTGATGGATGATGGATGATGGATGTCTGATGTCTGAAGGCTGATGTCTGAATCCCAAATCCACTAGCAAATTGTTCTCAAGACCTTCGGAATGAGCGACCAGGGGTCGAGCGGTGGGAAAATCGGCTCTCTTTTCATAACTTGCTGAGTATCAGAGGTGGTATAAAAGTGGAGAATTATTGGGAAAACATAATTATCTCCTAACGTTAAACATTTTATTTGTCAATGTCACATAGACTCTTTTGTCCACATTATCCAAAGACACTTGCGGCAAAAGTGTCTTCGCTTTAAACTCCTTTATCTTTTGACATTCAACACCCTTATACAAGAAATTCGCAAACTCTTGATTTAAATCCTTGTCATGGACAAACCAGATTATACGTACATCTTCTGATGAAGCAAGACGTTTTCCTATTAAATTCCACCATTTCCGGTCTGTATCTCCCAATGACACCCCAAATAACACAAACAGATTCGTATCTCTAATTATATACTCAGCGGCATAGTGGGTATAACCACCCAAAACCTCGTTGGTCTGTGGTTTAATGAACAAATCATATATATCTGGGCTTTCTGCATATTCCGTATTTGCTATCTGCTGCTCATCGTTCACACCGAAGACGATATCACCTTCTAATAATGAATGGTGAATATGGGCAATCGACTTCATCTTCACAAATGTGCCATCTTTTTTCCTCCATCCATCTGTTTTACCTAACAAGTCTTCAATCGTATTCGTATAATTGAAACTTAGGATATTAACCTCGTCATCACTCTTAAAATTTGCGGCAAAAGATTGGAGTATTCTTGTTCGAGCATCAGAAAAGTGACCAGCAATAGGATCTTCCAAGAAAATTCTAAACTTCTCAACATCATATAATGACCTATTAAAAAGACTATATTCACGATTCAGATAAGTTTTGAGTCCACTAGTTATGTCCATATAAAGTGTTTTGAATTGATCCGATGGGACTTGGACACTGTACTGTCCTAACGCCAACTCTAAATCACTCCAGTTTATTTCTGATGTTTTCTTTATATAACTATTTATCTCACTCTTGAACTTTTTTACGACATCATGATCTTTCTCCATTGGCTGACCCACATACCAAGCATAGAAATCCTCATACCTTGTATGAAGTCCTAAGTTTATGTCAAAACCGTTACCTATGATGTACGTTATGTTCATATTATCCGTAATTCACAAATCAGAAATCAGCGAAATCACAATCAGTGAGATGGTTATGCTGACCCACTTTCATTTTACTATTTATTCGTTGTATGACTCCATATCGTTTAACGGTTAGAGTTTAGCGGTTAGCGGTGAGCGGTTAGTGATGAGCGGTTAACGATGGAGGAAGTTATTTCTTCGAATCGTCTTTTCTAACCCGCTTGACAGTGTGTTTAATCTTACCTATGAAGAAGTTGATCTCCAGCGATGACTCAGTCTCCTGCGTCTGAAGATCGGGCATCACAATGTCGGATAGCACCTCACCGAAATGCTGCATCTTGGTCTACAGGCCACGCTCGGTGAAAACTTTGGTAGAATTGCGGTTCATTGCCGAGACTTTTGTGGTCGAAATTTTCGACCGCAATTCAATTACCTCGCTCTTGTTCAGAACAAACATATAACTAGCAGGAAACTTATCTGGGTTGTTTTTGACGGCCTCGTTGATACGCTTGGTCTCTACTCCATACAAATTTTGTCTTTTACCTTTTGGATGTTAATTGCCAAAACTGTATCATTCTTCTTCACCAAATTTCCCATATCGTATATCGTAGTGTGCCTGTCTGCAGGAACAACAAACCATTGTCAGAGCCCAATTCCTGTGTAGATTACTTATTATTCGTGTCAAGGTCGGAGGCTTTGCCTTGGTATTCGGGAGGACGCTTTTCCAAGAAGGATCGGATGCCCTCGAGATAGTCAGCACCCTTATAGACCCGGGTGCGGTAGGCATTGATGCGCTCGAAATTCTCTGATGACAAGACCGTAGCGGCCTTGCTCAATATGCGGAACTGCCTTTTGATGGCGCTGATGGACATGATGCTGTTGCGGCGCAGTGGATTCAGGAAATGATCCTCAAGTACAGTGTCCAGTTCGTCGGGAGGCGTGACGCGGTTGATCAACCCCACATTCAGTGCATCGTCAGCTGTAATCGGCTGGGCCAGGAAGAACATCTCGCGGGCCTTGTTGATGCCCAACTGGTTGATGAAATGCATGATACCCGAGGCATTGTAGGGGATGCCTATCTTGGCCGGGGTAATAGCGAAGGTGGCATCGTCGGTGCTGACAATCATATCGCATGAAAGGCACAGGTCGCAGGCACCGCCCCACACACTGCCACTATCACACGCAATGACAGGGATAGGCGTCTCCTGGACACAGCGCAGGAGCTGCTCCATAGGGACATCGTATGCCAGCGGGTCTTCACCGTTCTGTGGCAACTCACGGATGTCGTGGCCTGCACTCCAGACGCCTTTACGGCATTGGGCCTTGATAACGATACCAACGCACTCCTCATCGTAGCCGTGGCAGATGCGGGATTTTGCATCTCGACGTAGCAGATGCGGTCACGTATTGTTGTATTAACTAAGCGCATGATGTTAGATGGATGATGTTAGATGGTCTTACTCTTGAGGTGGTGGGGAACTAATGATTAGGTATTTCTATCCCTTGTCCGGTAGTGTGTGGTATCGGACGGGTAAGGGTAACCTAAAAGGGTATAGTTCAGCGAATTACCACCTCTACACGAGGGCTCGAGGCCCGTAGATTTATTGGAATTGCGCACTACATCGTTGCAAAGGTAGTGAAAATATTCGGAATTAATGTCTTTTTTTATAAGAAAAATTTAGATAAGCGAACACGAATCTTACGAATATACTCGAATATTGAATTATTTGGGAATCGCCTAACGGCGAGAAATTATTCAAAAATTAATTCAAAATTATAGAGCGGAGCTCAGAAATATTTCTTCATTAAGATTTTAAGTAAGATTTTCAGTGGATTTCTTGCGAAGCAATAAACCATTCTTTTTGGATAACCTGCGGTTAGAAATCCTATAAAAATCTGTTGGAAAATCTGAGGACTAAGTCCAGAAATATAGATTCAGAACTAGGAAGCATGATTAAAAATGATTTCTTCATAAAGATTTTAAGTAAGATTTTTGATGGATTTCTTGCGAAGCTATAAAAAAACATCACATCAGTTTTACACGCTCTATTAAACCGTCGTCATTGCGTTTATACCATTCGCTATACACTCTATCCATTGAGAAATTTATAAGCATTCCCCATCGTGTATGAGTCAGGTTCATATAATTGCGTAATTGTTTTCTATGTTCATCAGAAATAAACTTTATTGCCTTAAGTTCTATGATGATGTCACCATCCACTACCAGGTCCATTTTATATGTCTTATCCAACTTTACATCTTCCCAATACATTAGAAGTTCCTTTTGCTCTTCGACTTTATAGCCGTCCTTCTCCAACAAATACTTCATGGCACACTCATAAGCAGATTCCAAAAGGCCACCATGATACTTGTTGAAAACTTTCATAGCAACACCTGTAATATGTTTCTGCCTTTCTAGTTGTTTATTATACTCTGTTATTAAATCCATATTATCATATTTTTATAACCTTCGATTAGAAATCTTACATAATCATTAAAAAAAACTTAGAGCAGAGCCCAGAAATTGTTGCTTGCATTCTTTTTTGATAACCTACGGTTAGAAATCTTATAAAAATCTGTTATAAAATCTGAGGACTAAGTCCAGAAATATACATAGAAGGATTTCTTCATTAAGATTTTCATTTAGATTTTAAAAGGATTTCTTGCGAAGCAATCAACCCATACGTATTTGATAACCTGCGGTTAGAAATCCTATAAAATCTATTTGAAAATCTGGGGACTAAGTCCAGAAATATACATAGAAGGATTTCTTCATTAAGATTTTAAGTAAGATTTTTGATGGATTTCTTGCGAAGCAATCAACCATATACTTATTTCTTGCGAAGCAATCGCCTCCATTGGTCAGAAGTTGACGGTGGATTCGGGGAGCCAGGAGGACTCGATCTGGATGGTGGTGGATGCCAGGGAGGAGGGATTGAATAGAGGGCCGGTGAGTTTGGTGCGACGGTTGCGCTGGAGGGTTACGTTGGGTACCACCTTGGTGTAGAGGACTTGGTTGTTGTCGTCGAGTACCTCGAGGGTGATGTCCATGGTCTGGGTGTCGCTGCTGAGGTATAGATAGCTGTAGATGGCGATGGGGTTTCCTACAGCGGAGGTGGGGTGGTTGATGACGGTGAACCCGGTATTGGTGGTGGCGAGTCCGGTGGTGGGGTTGAATCCCTTGCCACCTGCACCGAAGGTGGTGCGTATCTGGGTGGCCTCGGTGGTGCGGTTGTCGGTGCTGACTACGCGTAGCATAGAGGAGATGCGGGAGAGGGTGATGTTCAGGTTCTGGGGTGCGGTGCTGTACACGGTGACGGGCTGGTGGGCACAGAAGGTGTCGCGTACCTTCTCGGAGGTGTAGGCTGCCTCGGTGGCACTGGTGAGGGTGAAGGTGTCACCCGTGCTGTAGGTTCTGCCTACGACGACGAGTTGGTAGTCACCCAGTGGCAGGGTGCAGGAGAAGTTGCCGAAGGTGTCATAGGTGCTAGCATCGTCACGGTTCTGGGTACACTCGTAGATGGGTGTGGTGCCTTCATAGAATACGAGGGTGAGGAGTTTGAGGTCCGCATAGTCGGCGACACTGGAGGCTCTAGTGGGTGCTTCCATGGGGCCGTCGTCGAATCCCGAGGTAAATTCGGAGACGCTGATGGTCACCAGGGCTGATGGTTCCTGGTCAGCAGGCTCGGTGGAGTCTGCTGGTTCTGTGTACTGGTTGGCACAACTTACTGAGAGAAGGAGTATGGATGAAATAAAAAAGTTTTTTAAGGGTTGCATTGGAAAAACAATAAACAATAAACAATAAACATTAAACATTAAGAACTTTGAGGAGTGAAGGAGTTGAGGAGTAAGGAGGTAAAGTAGATTAGACTTTACGTTTCATTCTCCTGTGAGCAGGAAGGAGATACTGACAGCAGAACTATTCTACTTTACTCCTTACCTCCTTACTCCTCATCTCCTTACTCAACTTCCGAAAGTTGAGTTATTAACTAAGTCCCAGGAGGGGTTTCAGGTCATCCTCCTTATAGAGGATCCAGGCGGTGACACCCAGGAAGGCCAGGAAGAGGAAGATGAGACACATCTGGGAGCGCTTGGGGCCAGCCTTGACGACGGGTACGGTGGCACTCTGGAGGGTGGTGAAGGCAGGGGTTTCCTGCTGTACCTTCATCTCAGCAGCCATCAGCTGGGCAGCCACCTGCTGGTAGGCATTGTATTGCAGCTGCATGTCGTTCTCGAGATCGGTCTGCTTCTGACGTACTGTCTGCAGGACGATGTCCTGGTTGGCATCCATGAACTCGGAGTATTTCTGGCGGGCTTTCTCGTAGCGCGCCTTGGTCTCCGCGGCTATCTTCTTGTTGTACTCGAGGTCCACACGGACCTTAGAGGTACGGTAGTCGGTGATGAACTTCTGCAGACGGTTCTTGACAGAGTCAGCCATGGTGGCACAGATGACAGGGTTCTGATCAGTTACACTGATAGTGATGACCATGGTCTTCTTATCGACATCGCAGACTACTTTCTTGTCGAGGGCCTTGGCTATGGCAGCCTGCTCACGAGTCAATCTAAATGGATTGACGGAAGTCTGAGGGCTGACGGCTGAAGACTTGAATAGTGAGAAGAAGCCTTTTATGGCAGATGACCACCAAGGAGCTTTCTGCTCGTCCTTCAGGTAGTCGTAATAGTCCATGGTACGGTCTTTCTCGCCTTTCTCCTTATCGCCCTCGATGGTGACCTTGACGGGGAACAGCGAGGTTTTGAAGTCGCTGGAGTTCATGAGGTCGGGATAGAGGGTGGGCACAATGGCATCCGCCCCCGCGGTGGCAGAGCCGATGTTCACACCAAAACTGCTGGCAAGAGAAGCCAGACCAGAAGTGCTTCGTGACCCCGACAACTCAGGAGAGAGTTTGACGGTACACTCATAATAGTTGGGCAGACTCAAGGCATAGATGGCTGCCAGGACAAAGGCCACTGGCAGCACCTTGAGATACAGCATCTTATGTTTCAGCAGGTCTTGAAAAATCTTACCGAAATCGATCGAGGACTCTTCCTCCTCTTCCAACAGTATATTCTTATTCTCTTCGTTCATCTTCATTTAACTTTAACGTTAACCTTAACCTTAACTATTTACGGGTGAGGGCTATGACCATGGCAGCCAGGGAGGTCAGCGACGTACCCATGCTAACCCATTGCATGATGGACGACATGTCTCGTTTGCCCTTCTGTGGAACGACGATTTCACAGCCGGGCTCTACCTTGCCCTTCCCTACCCTAGTGACTGTACCGTTCTGATAAACGATATAAGAGTGGGACTTGCGGCTGCGGTAGCCGAAGCCACCCGCCTGGTTGATATAATACTTCCAGTCCTTACCCGCCTGATAAGATACCGTGTTGGGGAAGAGCACGTTACCAGAAATCTTGACAGTACCACTGTATTCAGGAACAAAGATGCGGTCGCTGTCGCGTACCACTATATCGTAGTCACCACCAGGATTGGCCAGTGCCTTCTCGAGATCGATACCTACTGCATAGTATTCAGTCAGCTCCAGTTTGTCGAGCTGAACAGAATCTTTGGATGTGGAGTTCTGGCGAGCCGCCTTGATGGCCGCTTCCATACGTTCACGTTCCTCCGCATTCATGTGACGCTCCATACGAGCCCCCTTGACATAGGCATCAGGAGTAACACCACCGGCAGCCTTAATGATGTCAGAGAGTCGTTGGTTCTTCTTTGAGAGGTTGAAGTCGCCTTCGAAAGTAACCTCACCCTCGATATGAACAGTGCGAGGCACCATGAAACCCGGAGAACGACGTACCTGTACGACATCGTAGGGTTCGAGCATGAAGCCCTGCTGGCCATCGACCACCAGGCCATCCTTCAGTGAGAAGCTGAAGTTTTTAGATATCTCCTGACCCGTCTGAACAGCCTTGGGATTAAGGATACGACGAGAGACATCGACCTTGGAAAAGGAGGCAGCATCCGTCAAGCCACCTGCACGAAGAATCAGGTCTTCCACCGTCTCACGCTCGGAATAAGGATATGTTCCGGGGGTGAGCACCTCACCCGTGATGGTGACAATACGCTCAGCATTTCTTTCCGACAGGGTAGCAATAATCAGCATATCCTCGTTGCGCAAGGGCACATCAGGAACAGCACCTGCCAAGATGCCACCCAAGTCGAGCGACTGCGTCTCGAGGGTACGGTCCTGTTTCATGCGGTATAACACGGCACGACCGGTAAAGGCCTCCTCCGTCAAGCCACCAGCAGCCTCCACCAAGGCACGGACAGAGGAAATCTGCTTGCCCAGCTCATACTGGCCAGGACGAAAGACTGCCCCCTTGACCTCCACCATGTTCTCGAAGCGTTCAACCATGGCATCAACACCGATAGAGTCACCATCGGCCACCTTGAAACCAGACATGTCAAACTCCTCGATGGTATGGACACTATAGCGCTCACCCGACTTACGCACCAGGCGTACCGACTTCTTAAAGGCATCGCTGGAGAAGCCGCCGGCATACTTGATGACCTGAGCCACAGACTCGGTGGGTCGCATCTCATAAATCATGGGGCGTTTGATATGGCCACGGATGTTGACCAATGCCTCGTAGGGACCTACGATGATCATATCGTTCTCCTGCAGACGGACATTGCCTGCGAGACGACCATTGAGGATGTACTGATAGACATCGACCGTAGAGATGAGACGACCCTGACGATAGACCTTGATGCTACGCAGGGTACCCAAGTCGTTGATGCCACCAGCCATATAAAGGGCATGGAACACGGTAGAGAAGGCACTGAGGGTATAGGTACCCGGAGCCTTGACCTCACCCATCACGTTGACCATGATGGTGCGCGTCTGACCTACCGAGACATTCATGCTGCTGCTCTTATAGCGGGAACCCAGCGTAGTGCGCAGCTTCTTCTGTGCAGCAGCCACGGTGAGGCCGCTGACCTGGATGGGTCCGTAGCCCTCGACCACGATGACACCATCGGGAGAGACCTCTAACTGCTGAGACTTCTGAGAAGCACCATAGACATCGACAATGACCTGATCGCCAGGACCCAGGACGTAGTTCTGAGGCGTGGCAATGTTCATGTTAGGCTCGAAGCTGAGGAGCTTGTTATTAAAGATGTCATGGCCAAAGACCTTCAGCGAGTCAGGAACCCTCGTCTCGTCCATGCGTTGAACAGCAGATGATGGCATCTGCTCATCATCCGCCATCTCCTGCTGGAAGGTTATCTGACCACTCTTATTGCTCTTTTCGTTCTTGTTGCGCAGGCGGGAACTGGCTTCAGACACCGCAGCATTGACCTTACCAGTGGCACCCGCCTTACTAATCTGGGAGGCGTACTGCTTCTGCAAACGGCGGATCTGCTCCATACTAACACCTTTCTGCACCAGTTTGGTGACAATCTGTGCCTGTGAGGTGCCTGCCTTCATCTCTGCCTGGATGAACTGGATGACCTGCTGGTCGCTCATCTGGGCAAAAGCTACCGTAGAGAGTAGCAACATTAAAAACAAGGTTAATCTTCTCATATTTCTTTACTTTTTGTTTGTTCTGTATCGCTGCAAGAGGGGGATTTCCACACACAGGGCATCCGCCAGGCGGCGGGCTACCTGTTGGGCACCCCACTCGTTATAGTGGGTATTGTCCTTACGACCCTGGGGAAGGGCGGGATGCTCACCGGGCTTATACCACATGTGGAGCTTCTTGGAGCCTTCCTTGCCGAGTGAGGTCTCGAGGTCGTAGGTAATCTTGTTGGCATCGATATAATGGACATGCAGACGCTCAGCCACCAGGCGGGGTGCTATGCGGTAGAAGCCGTGGGTATCGACGAGGGTATCGCCCTCGATGATCTTGGGTGCATCCTTGAAGGTGGTGTTGCGCAGGGCCTCGTCCTCTGCCTTATTATCGACTTTCAGGGTATAGTTGCGACGCACCACACTGTTCATGAGGATGGGGATGCCACCTTTCTCACGGGTCTCGCGGACATAACGCTCGAGCATCCACTGGAAGGTGGAATGAGCCTCGGTATGCCTATCGACAGCAGGTTTCTCGTCGTTATGACCAAACTGGATGATGACATAGTCACCAGGCTGCATCTTCTCCAGCACCTTGGCCCAACGGCCCTCGTTATAGAAAGAGAGTGAAGAGCGACCATTGACCGCATGGTTATCGACAACCACAGGACTGGTGAAGCAGTCCTGCAGGGCCATGCCCCACCCTCGCTCAGGAGAACCCTTCGACAGGTCCTTCTTGGCAGCGGTGGAGTCACCGATGATGAAGATTGTGGTCTGCTTCTCCGGAGTGGCTGCTGTCCATAAAAGACAAGCTACCATAAAAAAGATAAATTTCTTCATTACAAGGCTTTTATGAGTTCGTCGGGAGTGAGTAAGACTTGTTCACCTGTTTCCATATTCTTGAGGGTAATCTTGCCAGCATTCATCTCATTCTCGCCTGCCAGGGCTACGAAGGGGATTTGCTTGGCATTGGCATAGGACATCTGCTTCTTCATCTTGGCAGCATCGGGATAGAGCTCAGCACGGATGCCACTCTCGCGTACCTTATATATAATAGGTAGGCAGTAGGCAGCTTCCTGTTGACCGAAATTGATGAAGAGAACCTGGGTGCCATTCATGGACTCCTTGGGATAGAGGTCCAGCTGGTTGAGCACGTCGTAGATGCGGTCAGCACCGAAGGAGATGCCTACCCCCGAGAGGCCGGGCATGCCGAAGATGCCGGTGAGGTTGTCGTAGCGACCACCACCCGTGATGCTACCTATCTGTACATCGAGGGCTTTCACCTCGAAGATGGCACCGGTGTAGTAGTTTAGTCCTCTTGCGAGAGTTAGATCAAGTTGGATCTCACTCTCTAGTGAAGAGTGAACAGTGAATAGTGAAAGGATGTAGCGGGTTTCCTCGACACCCTTGAGGCCAATCTCGCTGTCTTTGAGGACGTCGGCGATGGTGGCCAGCTTCTCTTCGTTGGTACCCGAGAGCATGATGATGGGTTGGAGCTTGGCAATCTGTTCCTCGGTGAGTCCATCCTCACGGAGTTCCTGGTTGACATGGTCGATGCCTATCTTGTCGAGTTTGTCGATGGCTACCGTGATATCGACAATCTTATCGGATGCACCGATGACCTCGGCGATGCCAGAGAGGATCTTGCGGTTGTTGATCTTGATTTCTACACGGATGCCCAAGCGAGAGAATACGGTATCGATAATCTGCATAAGCTCTACCTCGTTGAGGAGAGAGTCAGAGCCTACGATATCGGCATCGCACTGGTAGAACTCACGGTAACGTCCCTTCTGGGGTCTGTCAGCTCGCCATACGGGTTGTATCTGGTAGCGTTTGAAGGGTAGCTGTAACTCGTCGCGGTGCATCACCACATAGCGGGCGAAGGGCACGGTGAGGTCGTAGCGGAGGCCTTTTTCACATAGCTTAGCAGCTATTTTAGTTGAGAGTTGAGAGTGGAGAGTTGAGAGTTCCTCTTCCGATAACTTAGACATAAAGTCGCCTGAGTTCAACACCTTGAACAGGAGTTTGTCGCCCTCCTCGCCATATTTACCCATGAGGGTCTGGAGCGTCTCCATCGCGGGAGTCTCTATCTGCTGGAAGCCATAGAGGGCATACACCTCGCGGATGGTGTCGAAGATATAGTTGCGCTTGGCCATCTCTACAGGGCCGAAGTCGCGCGTTCCCTTTGGAATACTTGGTTTCATATTATTCTAAATTAGAAATGTGAAATGAGAAATGAGAAATAACGGGCTTTGCCCTAAATGAGGAATGAGGAATGTCAATCGCTGATAGGATTAAAGTTCATTTAACATTTTTCTCTTTTAACTTTGTTGACTTTTGTCACGACTCATTCTTCATTTTTCATTTTCATTTCTCATTAATCATTCTTAGACCTAAAGGTCAAAGCGACCAGAGGTCGAGTTCTCATTACTCATTTTATTTTCTTACGATCGTTTGAGCGCGGTCGGGACCGATGCTGATGATTCGAATGGGTGTCTCAAGTTCTTTTTCCAGGAAGGCGATGTAGTCGCTGAACTGTTTGGGGAACTGGGACTCGGAGGTGAATTGCGTCATATCGGTCTTCCAGCCGGGGAGGGTCTCATAGACAGGTTCGATGCCAGACTCGATGTCGTAGGGGAAGTCGCGGGTGAGCTCGCCGTTCACCTTATAAGCTGTGCATGCCTTGATGGTGTCGAAGCCATCGAGGACGTCGGACTTCATCATGATGAGCTGGGTGACGCCATTGACCATGATGCTGTAGCGGAGGGCTACCAGGTCAATCCAACCACAGCGACGCTCACGACCCGTAACAGCCCCATACTCGTGACCCAGGTCACGAATGAGTTTGCCCGTCTCGTCGAACAGCTCGGTGGGGAAAGGACCCGCACCGACACGGGTGCAGTAGGCCTTCATGATGCCATAAACCTCGCCAATCTTGTTGGGTCCGATGCCCAGTCCTGTGCAGGCTCCCGCACAGATGGTGTTGCTGGAGGTGACAAAGGGATAGGAGCCGAAATCAACGTCGAGCATGGTACCCTGAGCACCCTCGCAGAGGATGGACTTGCCTGCACGCAAGGCTTTGTTGATCTCATGCTCAGAATCGACCAGGTGGAACTGGCGCAGGTATTCGATGCCCTTGAGCCATTTCTGCTCGACCTCGGTGATGTCATAATCGAAGTTCAGGGACTTGAGGATGGCCTCGTGACGAGCCTTATGGGCTGCATACTTAGCCTCGAAGTTGTCGAGGATGTCGCCTACGCGCAGGCCATTGCGGGAAACCTTATCGGTATAGGTAGGACCGATGCCCTTACCAGTGGTGCCCACCTTGTCCTTGCCTTTCTGTGCCTCATAGGCCGCATCGAGTACCCGATGGGTCGGCATGATGAGATGAGCTTTCTTGGAGATATGCAGGCGTTCCTTGAGCGCATGACCACTGGCCTCGAGCGCCTGGGCCTCCTCCATGAAAAGGTCGGGAGCCAAGACGACACCATTACCTATGATATTGGTCTTACCCCCCTGGAAGATGCCAGAGGGAATAGAGCGAAGCACATATTTCTGACCTTCGAACTCCAGCGTATGTCCCGCATTAGGACCACCCTGGAAACGAGCCACCACATCATACTGAGGGGTGAGCACATCAACAACCTTACCTTTTCCTTCGTCGCCCCACTGCAAACCCAGCAGGACATCAACTTTACCTTGATTCATTGTTTCTTATCATTTTTTTGGTTCTTTCTCTTTTCTTCCAAACGGGCCTTGCGGGTGGCAACAGCCTGACACGAGCTACAGATGCCATAGATGTAGAGCGTAAAGCCATCCTTGTGGAAGCGCTTGGTACGCAGGGACTTAATGGCATCAGCCACCGGCTGTGACTGGATTTCCGTGACACGTCCACACATGGTGCAGACCTGGTGGCAATGACCGTTGTTATCGTAGCAGGCCTCATAACGCGTGGTGGACTGGACACGATGACGGATGACCAGACGCAGCTCCATGAAGAGCTTCAGCGTGTTATAGAGAGTGGCCCTGCTGACCAGGAAATTATATTCACTGACAAGCTTATCGCCAAGCTCCTCGAGGGTGAAATGGTCCGTGGTGCTATAGACTGCATCCAAGATGGTATAGCGCTCGGGCGTCTTCCTATAATTGTTTTGTTCTAAGTAATGGGTCAGGATTTCCTTGACCCTCTCTTTGACACTTTCTCTCATTTCATGTGGTTAAAATGGTTCAAAAACCGCACAAAATTACGAAAAAACGAGCAAAACGCAAAGGAAATGACGACTTTTTCTTTAGAAACGGGCAAGAATTATTTAAAAAATGTCTAAATCAATGGATTTCGTGGCACTTTTTGCCAATCGCTCATAGAGAAGGCCCAGTTCTGCGAAGCGCTGGAGGCTCTGCATAGCCGCCTTGCGGACAGCAGGATAAGGTCCCTGGAGGGCGCATAATGCCTGGTCGAGGTACTCGTTGATGCCCCGCTCGTTGGGTTCCTGTCCGTTCATGAATAGTCGGGAGAGGACATGGAAGCCACATAACTGGTCATACTCCTTGTCGGAGGCTATCCACTGATAAGCCTTATCAGCGGCAAAAGGAAGGTGTTGGTAGAGGTTAAAGGCCAGTTGCTCAGCAATCTCCTGGGTGGGAATCTGTTCCTGCCAGATGTCGATGACCTCGGGTAACACCTCGTCGGGGGGCATCAGCATGGAAGCAAGAATCTTACACTCCCGCACGTTCTCCTTGTACAAAGCGATGGAAAGATCATAGAGTGAAGAGTGAAGAGTTGGGAGTGAAGAATCATTAACCATGAACCGTGAATCATTAACCATTAACCGTGAACCAATAACCAATAACCGTATTTCTTCCGCTTTTGCTTGCAAACGTGGAAGGGTGGCTCCCCAGTTGAGGTGATAGTTCAGACCCTTGTCGCGCATGGACTGAACGACTGCACCATCCATCATCAGGCGGAAGGACAGCTTGATTTCCTTGACAACATCATGAATATCCATATCCTGCGAATCACGTTTATTGGTTATTGGTTATTGTTTATTGTCACATCGTTCCATATTCAGTACTGTATCGCAGCATCTGGTGGGTATAGGACTCGGAGTAGTTGACCTGGATGTCGCAGATCTCCCCCTGGTCGTCGAGGACAGGAAGGAGCCAGGGATTGATGAAGCCCTTGTAGGGAGCGAGGTTCAGCTGGGCATAGCGAGAGAGGACCTCCTGATGGAGTTGGGGGTCAACGGACACGGCGTAAGTCTCGACCAAGTGGCGGGCTGCTGCATAGTCACCCTCACTCTTAATACGCTGAATCTCAGCGAGTAGCTTGGCGAACAGTGAACGAAGTCTTGAATAGTCGTTGATCTGCACATAGGTCTTGCCAGCGCGCTGGATGAACTCGATGACACCCTCCCCCTGTGCATAGCACCAATGGGCGATGAGGGCACGGTTGCGCATGTGAGCTTCCTCGATCTGATGACCCGGTTGGATGCGTACCAACTGCGTCATGAGACCATTCATGATATAAGAATAATACTGGGCCTTATAAGCCTCCGCATCAGGCAGCAGTCCCAGGTCGATAAGTTTCTGGTCAGCCATGTAATACAGTCCAAAGAGGTCAGCACGCGCCTCCTCGATGGTATTGCCATAAGCCTTGAGCGCATCAGGGTCTGTGCCGGGCAAGAGCTGGCCGGAGCCATGACCCAGACACTCGTGGAGGTCCGTATGGAGGTCATCACAGCGATCGCCATACTTTTTGATCAAAGCCAGTGTGTCGGCATCGATGACAAACTCCTCCTTGAAGCCAGAACCCTGAGCAGCCTTGTTATAGGCATCGGTGATATTAGAGATGGTAATGCTCTTAGAGCCATGCCGAGCCCGTATCCAGTCCGCATTGGGCAGGTTGATGCCAATAGCGGTAGAGGGATATTCATCGCCTCCCAGCATGGCCGCACAGATGGCATTGGCCACCACCCCCTTAACCTTTGGTTTCCGGAAACGCGGATCAACAGGAGAATGGTCCTCAAACCACTGGGCATGGCGTGAGATGGTCTGGGTGCGCTGGGTGGCCTCCAAGTCCTTATACTCGACGATGCCCTCCCACGAGCCCTTCAAGCCCAGGGGATCGCCATAGACCTCGATGAAACCATTGACGAAGTCGATGCGTCCTTCATGTTCGTTAACCCACGCGATGCAATAGTCGTTGAAGAGACGCAGATCGCCCGTCATATAATAGTCGATGAGCAGCTGGATGACCTGCGCCTGGTGATCGTTCTCAGCCACCGTCTTGGCCTTCTGGAGCCAATAGACGATGTGGCGGATGGTATGGGCATAGCGTCCGGAGGCAGACCACACCTCTTCGAAGACCTTTCCATCCCGTTTGACCAAGGTGGTATTAAGACCATAGGAGACCGGCTCGGCATCCTCCCCGGCAGCAGTCTTCAAAGCCGCATAATAGTCCTCTGCCTCCTGTTGGGTGACTCCCTCATAGAAATGACAAGCAGAGGTCTGTATCAAATCCTCGCCATCCGCCTTGTTGACACGCTTTGGCAAGACAGCAGGATTGAAAATAACGGGGAAGAGTTCGCGACAGAGATCCTCTAGCGTCTCACCCTCCTGCAAAGGCAGACGAGAGGCAGGAACCTGCTGCAGACAACGGCGCAGGTAGTCCTCGGAGAAGCCCGGCTGGAACTTCTCGCAGCCATAGTGATGGTAGATGCCATTGGAGAACCAGAGGCGCTTGAGATAAACCTCAAGAGCCTGGAAATCAGCGGTATCGTGCGCTATGGTCAGGTCAGTATAAACCGTCTCCAGCACCTTTCGGATGCGGAGGTTATAGCGGCCAAACTGGTCGAAGGTGATATCGCGCCCATAGAGGGTGGCCTGCGAGAGGTAATAGACCAATCGCTTCTGACATAAAGTTAATTGCTCAAACCCGTTTAACCGGTATCTGAGCAATTGAATGTCAGCGAAACGCTCATCAGCAACATTCATACCGCAGCATCAGCGTTTCTTGTCAACCTTTACCTTTTCCGAAGGGTGTTGGGCGAGGTGTTTGATACGATACTCTCGAGGTGTCATGTTCATGATCTTGTAGAAAGACGCATAGAACGACTGCCTATTGGCAAAGCCAACCATGTCGCTCACCTCTTCCATACGAAGATCCTGATAACGGCGATCCACGAGAATCGCCATTGCCTCCTCGATTCTGAACTTGTTGACGAAAGAAGTGTAGTTCATGTGAAAGCGGACATTCACCACTGCTGAGATGTAGCGTGTATTGGTTCCTAAATCCTCGGCAAGTTTTTTGGCTGAATAATCCTTATCCTTATACTTCTTTTGCATGACGATGATGTCCAGGATCTTTTCCTTCATCTCGTCCATCAACCTAGGGTTCACCAGACTTCTGTAGGCAGCCTCTTTTTCCTTTTTTTCTGTAATGTTATACTTGGCCATAACCCTATTATAAATTATTAATACATCAATTACTCTGCAAAAGTACAAAAAAATTTAAATATAGCCTTCAAATAATTTATAAAAAATCTAAAAATCAGGAAAAAAGTTACAGATCCTTCAACAAAACAGTTCGTGCATCCCGCAAATAGGCACTGCGTACCTCGATGACCCTACCCCACTCGCCTGCCAATAATTTGGACAAGTCCAGGTCTATTTTCCATTTGCCCTGAGACTCCAAACGGTCTATCATCAGGCCCAGCGTCATGCGGGAAACATCCTCTGCAGGCATAAAGCGGGAGGTCTCCCCTTTCTCGTCGCTGGTCAGTTCGACAATCAGTCCGGCATTCAACAATTCGAACAACAACTCGTTGACAAAACGGATGGGAATGGTCGTCAACTGACGCAGTTCGAGTGCCGAGAGCGCCTTCTGTCCATTGGCAAAACGTTTACAGATATGGCTCATCAGCAAGGCTGAGAGCATGAGGCGATAGCGATGGCTGATCTCACGAGTATTTGCATCGTAGTCGTAATAGTCGAGGTTCTGGTTGGTATAGCTGAGTTCAGCCCCAAAGAGACAGATGGTCCAGGAAATCTGTACCCACAGCATGAAAAGAGGCAAAGCAGCAAAGGAGCCATAGATGGCATTATAGCTGGAGAGGAACATCTGCGAATGGATGTAGAAAATCTGCAGGCCCTGCATAGCGATACCCGCCAGGATGCCTGGAACGAGGGCAGCAGACACCTTGACATGGGTGTTGGGCATGAACACATAGAGGGCAATGAACATAGCCGACATCAGGACGTATGGCAAGAGGTCGATGAGGAAACGCAACGTAGGTCCCAAGAGCAAGTAGTCGGGCATGGAATTGGCTATAGTAGCCATGAAGATAGACAGACCCGAGGTCAACACAATGAAGATGGGAAACACGAAGAACACTGCCAGATAGTCCGTAAAGGTACGAAAGATGCTACGGGGCTTGGTGACCTGCCAAATCTCATTGAAGGCATCCTCGACATTGCTGACCAGCATGAGCACCGTATAGAGCATGAATATCAAGCCGATGCCCAGGAAGACACCCGACTTGGTATGTACCAGGTAGCTGTTGACAAAGCCGATGATGACCTCTGCAGCCTGGGGCTGAGACTCGAAAGTCTGACGAAACCACACCTCTATGAAACGGTTGTAGCCGAAGCCACGGGCAATGGCAAAGACCACTGCCATGATGGGAACAATGGCCAACAAGGTGCCATAGGTCAGGGCAGCTGCCTTCTGCAACACCCGCTTCGCGGTAAAGAAGCGAATGGCAAGAACGACCTTCTTCAGTAACTCGAGGAAGAGGAAGCGCACTGGAGAGACATCATCCTCAGAGATGCGCCAGAGGTCCTTCTGGAAGAAGTTGATGATATTTTGGGCACGGATGGACACGAATGTATTAAAATTAAAAAATTACAAAATTAAAAAATTACAAAATTAAAAAATTAAATTTCAGAAAAAAAGAAAGCAGTGTCGCTATAAGCCGGGTTCTGTGACTCCTCCAAGGAGGAGACGTCTGTCATTTATCTACTCTGCCTGTTACCAGACAGCTCTAGCATTCTACCCTCCATCGCATCCCGAAGGAACTCGGACGGACAACCCTCAACCGATGGTTTACGCGAACTTGCAGCCTCCAGATGGGACAGCCTGACGATCACCCGTCAGCTGGTGGTCTCTTACACCCCCTTCTCACCCTTACTCCCCAACACTCCTACACATATTACATAGCGTCCTATACGTAGAACTTTCTTTGACCAAGGTCAAAGTGGGAAGCGGTTCTTTTCTTCTCCCTACACCTGCTATCACTAACAGCTGGCATTTTCACCAGTGGAGTGTCCTGTGCTGCCCGGACTTTCCTCTCGTGCACAAGGCACCAGCGACAGACCGTGGCACTGCTTTCAGTTTGCAAAATTACTAAAAATTCATAATTCATAATTCATAATTCACAATTATTTTTTGGCGGTAGCAAATTTTTCACTTTTCACTTTTCACTTTTCACTTTTTTTCGTACCTTTGTACCCGTTTTTATAAATAGGTATATGGAATTAGCAAGCAAATACGACCCTAAAGAGGTCGAATCGAAATGGTATCAGTACTGGCTGGACAACAAACTGTTCGCCTCTAAACCCGATGGACGTCAACCCTATACGATTGTCATTCCACCGCCCAATGTGACTGGTGTGTTACACATGGGACACATGCTGAACAACACTATTCAGGATATCCTGGTGCGCCGAGCCCGTATGGAAGGCAAAAACGCCTGTTGGGTGCCTGGTACAGACCACGCCTCGATAGCCACTGAAGCCAAGGTGGTGAAGAAGCTGGCCGAGCAGGGCATCAAGAAGCATGACCTGACGCGCGACGAGTTCCTGAAACATGCGTGGGAATGGACCGACGAGCATGGTGGCATCATCCTGAAGCAGTTGCGCAGACTGGGTGCTTCGTGTGACTGGGATCGTACAGCATTCACCATGGATGAGCAGCGATCAAAGAGCGTTATCAAGGTGTTTGTGGACCTTTACAACAAGGGATATATCTACCGTGGACTTCGCATGGTGAACTGGGATCCCAAGGCTCTTACTGCTCTTTCTACCGAGGAGGTTATCTATAAAGAGGAGCAGAGCCACCTTTTTCACCTGAAATATTATGTTGATGGACTGACAACTCTCGATAACGAGGAGGCTTTGAAGGCCGAGGGTAACATCATCCACAAGGACGAGAAGGGCTATTACGCAGTAGTTGCCACCACCCGTCCAGAGACCATCATGGGTGATACCGCCATGTGTATCAACCCGAAAGACCCGAAGAACCAGTGGCTGAAGGGCAAGAAGGTCATTGTGCCCCTGGTAAACCGTGTGATTCCTGTTATTGAGGACCGTTATGTAGATATCGAGTTCGGTACGGGTTGTCTGAAGGTGACACCCGCCCACGACACCAACGACTATATGCTGGGCAAGACCCACAACCTGGAGACCATTGACATCTTCAATGCCGATGGAACCATCTCGGAGCAGAGTCCGTTGTATGTAGGCATGGACCGCTTTGCCTGTCGTAAGCAGATAGCCAAGGACCTGCAGGAAGCCGGACTGATGGAGAAGGTGGAGGACTATACTAATAAGGTGGGCTACTCGGAGCGTAACCCAGACACCGCCATTGAGCCCCGCCTCTCGCTACAGTGGTTCCTGAAGATGCAGCACTTTGCCGACATCGCCCTGCCACCAGTTATGAACGATGAGTTGAAGTTCTATCCTGCTAAATACAAGAACACCTACAAGAACTGGTTGGAGAACATCCAAGACTGGTGTATCTCACGTCAGCTTTGGTGGGGACATCGTATTCCTGCTTACTACTATGAAAGTGAAGAGGGAAAAGTGAAGAGTGAAAAATTTGCTGCCGCCGAGGAGAAATTCGTTGTAGCAGAAAATGCAGAAAAGGCTCTTGAGCTGGCTCGCGAGAAAAGTGGCAACGCCAATCTGCAGGCATCAGACCTGCGTCAGGACGAGGATGCCCTCGACACCTGGTTCTCATCATGGTTGTGGCCCATCTCTCTGTTCGATGGAATCAACAATCCTGGCAACGAGGAGATTAACTACTACTACCCCACCTCTGACCTGGTTACGGGTCCGGATATTATCTTCTTCTGGGTAGCCCGCATGATTATGGCTGGCGAGGAGTATATGGGTAACTTCCCCTTCAAGAACGTTTACTTTACGGGTATCGTTCGTGACAAACTGGGAAGAAAAATGTCGAAGTCACTGGGCAACAGCCCCGACCCCATCGAGTTGATCGAGAAGTTCGGTGCCGACGGTGTGCGCATGGGTATGATGCTCAGTGCTCCTGCAGGAAACGACATCCTCTTTGATGAGGCACTCTGCGAGCAGGGCCGTAACTTCAACAATAAGATTTGGAATGCTTTCCGACTGGTGAAGGGATGGAAGGTGGCAGAAACAATAAACAATAAACAAGAAACAAGAAACAAGAAACAAGAAATATTAAAAGCCAATGAGATTGCGACCCAATGGTTTGAGGCCAAACTCCGCCAGACCAACGCAGAGGTTAACGATCTCTTTAAGAAATATCGTATCTCAGAGGCCTTGATGGCTGTCTATAAGCTGTTCTGGGACGAGTTCTCAAGTTGGTATTTGGAGATGGTTAAGCCCGCCTATATCAATGGCGAGCCTCAGCCCATCGACAAGCAGACCTACGATAAGACACTTGAGTTCTTTGACATCCTGCTGAAGATGCTGCATCCCTTCATGCCATTCATCACGGAAGAGTTGTGGCAGCACCTCTATGACCGTAAGGATGGTGAGAGTATTATGCGGGTAAGCCTGCAACTCCCCGATCCTACCAAGGCCGATGATGAGTTGACTGCTCAGATGGAGTATGTGAAGCAGATTGTTTCGGGTGTTCGTATGGTTCGCAACCAGAAGAACATCGCCCCCAAGGAGCAGCTCGACCTGCAGGTTGTTGACAAGAACAACTATGCAGCATTTGATGCTGTGACCATCAAGATGGCTAACCTGAAGGGTATCAGCGTGGTAGCCGAGAAGGACGCAACAGCTGCAGCCTTTATGGTTGGAACAGAAGAGTTTGCCGTACCTCTTGGTGATATGATTGATGTTGAGGCAGAGATTGCAAAGATGGAAGCCCAACTGCAGCACCTGGAAGGTTTCCTGGCAGGTGTTAAGAAGAAGCTCAGCAACGAACGCTTTGTAGCGAATGCCCCCGAGGCGGTGGTTGCTCTGGAGCGTAAGAAACAAAGTGACTCGGAAGAGAAGATTGCAGCACTGAAAGAATCGATTGCTGCACTGAAAGGGCAGAAAAATTAAAAGATTAAAAAATTAAAAAATTAAATTTCAGCATAAAAATAAGGTGTTCGAAATGAACACCTTATTTTTTTATCTTATCCTATCTGCTGCTTTGACCAATCGCTCATCCGCCAGGATGGCCTTACGCGCCATGAAACAAAGGATGGCCGAAAGGAGGGGGAAGCAAGCGACTATCGGAAGCTGTTCGTCGGCCTGACCCTGATGGATGAGGGCAGCCAAGAGGATGTACCATGCTAAATGGAGCAGGATGCTGACCAGACAAAGGGTAGCCTGACGGGGACGCTTCTTATATATAAATATGGTGTAAAGGCTGAGGGCCGATGCCAATGCCTGGATGACGAAGAGAGACCATGACAACCAGAACACCAGTCCCAGGATGGCAGCCACCAACAAGAACAAGGTTTGCTTGCGCTGTATCATACGCGTTTAGTCGTAGTTTTCCTGCTGTTGTTCACGGGCAGGGTCACGCCAGTAAATCTTGTCCTCCACAAATTCCTGCGTAGCCAGCAGAGAGGGCTTCGGCAACTTCTCATAGTAGCGAGAGATCTCTATCTGCTCACGGTTCTCGAAGACTTCCTCGAGGGAGTCATTATAAGAAGCAAACTCAGCGAGTTTCTTAGACAAATCTTCCTTGATTTGAATACTAATCTGGTTGGCGCGCTTAGAGATGATGGCCACACTCTCGTAGATGTTGCCCGTCTCTTCGCAGAGATCCATGATGTTACGTGTAACGGTATTTACCGGTGCTTTTGATTTCTTGTAATCCATCTTGTATTTGACTATTTGACAATTATACTATTTGACTATTTTACTATTTGATGTTTCACATCGAGCTCGCTCACGTTCGACATAGCTTAAGTAAAATTAGCTCTGTTCTCACTTAATCGCGACCTTGACTATTTGATTCTTCACTGTTCACTATTCTCTGTTCACTAGCGAAGCGCTTCTTAGTCGCCCGTGACTTTCTTACACTTGGCGATGTACTTCTGGGCTGTGGCACTCTCCTTGGATTCCGGGAACTCATTGAGGAAGCCATAGCACTCGTCCTCCGCATCGCGGTAGCGATCCATGCGTTTCTCCTCGGAGCTGTTCTCAGCCAGTTGGAACTTACTCTTCATGATGAGGATGGAGAATTTCTCGCGCAAGTCAGAATAAGGATAAGCCTTGAGGGCGTTCTGTGCCGTGATGATGCACGACTCATAGTTGGACTCGGTATTGGAGTTGATGTTACCAAAGTATCCACCGAGGTTATAGTAGAGCTTGGCAGAGAGGTATTCCTTCTGCACCAGGTTGTCCTGCAACTTGAACAGCGCCTGCTGAGCCTCCTCACGACGGGGAGAGTCCGGATAGTTGTCCAGGAAATTCTGGTAGGCATTGATAGCTGCAATGGTAGGACTCTGGTCCAAGCGCGGCTCCGGAGCACTCACAAAGAGAGACTGCCCCACATAAAAAGCAGCCTGTTCGGCAAAATCGCCCTTGGGATAACTGCTATAGTACTTACGGAACGTAGCACTGGCAGCATCGAAATCACGATTGCCATATTGTGCCATCCCTAACAAGTAAAGACTCTCCTGGGCATTGGTGCGACCTTTCTGGACTGTAACCAGTTCCTGAAGAAGGGTTGCACAGTTCTGGTACTTACCCATGGCGAAGCACTCCTTCGCATATTCATATTTATACGCTCTGTCATCAGACTTGTAAACACGGTTGAACTGGGTGGAACAACCCGTCAACCAACAGGTAAGACAACCGATGAGGATATACTTTTTATTCATTATCACGCATTTTGACGTGCAAAATTACGCAATTTCTACCGAAAAACAAAGGTTTTTGGGAAAAATTAAAGATTAAACATGAAAAATTAAAGATTAATTAGTACCTTTGCAAGATATGAACTTTCAATTAACATCCAAATACAAGCCAACAGGCGATCAGCCCGAAGCCATCAGACAACTGACGGACGGACTGGAGCGTGGAGACAAGGCGCAAGTGTTGTTAGGTGTGACAGGTTCGGGAAAGACCTTCACCATTGCCAACGTGATAGCCAACGTGAACAAGCCGACGCTTATCCTGTCGCATAACAAGACCCTGGCAGCCCAGCTGTATGAGGAGATGAAGGGTTTCTTTCCCCAGAATGCGGTAGAGTATTATGTCAGCTATTATGACTACTACCAGCCAGAAGCATACCTGCCCCACACAGACACCTATATTGAAAAAGACCTAGCCATCAACGAAGAGATAGACCGACTAAGACTCAGTGCGGTAAGTGCCTTGATGTCAGGACGAAAAGACGTCATCGTTGTATCATCCGTTTCATGCATCTACGGCATGGGAAGTCCCGTGGCATTGAATGAGAACATCATCGAGATTCACCGTGGACAGATTATAGACCGGAATGCATTGTTAAGGAAATTAGTCGCCGCCCTGTATGTCAGAAACGACCTGGAGTTGAAGCGAGGAAACTTCCGTGTCAAAGGAGACACGGTGGACATTGCCATGGCTTACAGCGAGGTCATCCTCAGGGTGACATTCTGGGATGACGAGATAGACCAGATAGAAGAACTGGACAGCGTGACCATGATGCGCATGGCCACCTTTGAAGCCTATAAGCTCTACCCTGCCAACCTGTTTATGACCACCGAGGAACAGACCCACATCGCCATCCGACATATACAAGACGACCTGGTGAAGCAGGTCGCCTTCTTTGAAGAAGCCGGCGACCCCATCAAGGCCCAGCGTATCAAGGAACGCGTAGAGTATGACATGGAGATGATCAAGGAGTTGGGCCATTGCTCAGGTATCGAGAACTACTCACGCTACTTTGACGGAAGAGAGGCTGGAGAACGGCCCTACTGTCTGCTGGACTTCTTCCCTGAGGACTACCTGATGGTGATTGACGAGAGTCATGTCAGCGTGCCCCAGATAGGAGCCATGTACGGAGGTGACAGGGCGAGAAAGACCAATCTGGTGGAATATGGTTTCCGACTGCCTGCAGCCTTTGACAACAGGCCTTTGCGCTTTGAGGAGTTCCAGGAGATGACCCACCAGGTGATTTATGTCTCGGCCACCCCGGCAGACTATGAGTTGCAGGAGACAGAAGGGGTTGTCGTGGAGCAGTTGATCAGACCGACAGGTCTGTTAGACCCCGAGATAGAGGTAAGACCGACTGAGAATCAGATAGACGACCTGATGGATGAGATCCAGACACGTATCCAAAGGAAAGAACGCGTACTGGTGACCACCCTGACCAAACGCATGGCAGAGGAGATGAGCGAGTACCTGCTGAACCACGGTATCCAGACAGCTTATATCCACAGTGAGGTAACCACCCTGGAGCGTGTGAAGATATTGGAGAACCTGAGAAACGGAACCTTCGACGTGCTGGTGGGAGTCAACTTGTTAAGAGAGGGACTGGACCTCCCTGAGGTATCCCTGGTAGCCATTCTGGATGCTGACAAGGAAGGTTTCCTGCGGTCGCACCGCAGTCTGACCCAGACAGCAGGTCGTGCAGCCAGAAACGTGCATGGCAAGGTAATTATGTATGCAGATACCATCACTGCCTCGATGCAGTTGACCATCGACGAAACCTTACGCAGAAGGGAGAAACAGATGAGATACAATGCAGAGCACGGCATCACCCCCAAACAGATAGAAAAGGCCCTTACTGCCTCGCTGGCCAGTGGAGACACGAGTGATGCCAAGGAGCTGCAACGTGCCGCTATCAGCAGTCAACAGGCCACTGCCACAGGAGCCTTTGCCGCAGATCCTATCGTGGAACGCATGACACGTCCACAACTGGAAAAGAGCATTGCTGAGACCACCCGACTCATGAAAGAAGCAGCCAAGAAGCTCGATTTCCTACAGGCTGCCCAATATCGCGACGAAATCATACGATTACAGAAGGAATTAGAATTAAAATAACTAAAAATTGCACATATATGAAATATAATTCGTATTTTTGCACAAAATTAAACGAAAGCAACAAATGAAACAGCTATTTTTTACCTTGTTAATGTTAGTTCCCATGACCCTGTGGGCACAAGACAACACTTGGGAACGTCCCGAAGTAGATGAGCAGGCTGAAGCAGCCAAGGCGAAGGAGAACGTGAATGCCAAATACCTGAGAGGGGCTGTGCCAGAGGTAGATGGCAGGGTTGTGTTCACCAAGCATATTGAGGCACCAGGCAAGTCGGCCAGCCAGATTTACGACATCCTGCACCAGTATCTGCAGAAGATGACGAAAGAGAAGAACCAATTGGAAAACAGCAAACTGGTGACAGAAGACACCCAGAAGCACGAGTTGGTAGCCAGTTTTGAGGAGTGGCTGATATTCAAGAAGGCAGCCCTTGTGCTGGACCAGACCCGCTTCTTTTATGTCATCCAGGCCCAGTGCAAAGACGGCGGTGTGGATGTGACCATGAGCCATATCCGCTATCTGTATGAGGAGCAGCGCAAGGCACAGCGCATCAGCGCAGAGGAATGGATCACCGACAAAGAGGCTGTCAACAAGAAGAATACAAAACTGTATCCCGGTTCTGGAAAGTTCCGCAGAAAGACCATTGACCGCAAAGACTTCCTGTTTAACAAGTTCGAATCGCTGCTGAATGAGCATTAAAGTTTTACGCAACTGGCTGAATTTCGTGTTTATCATCGGAGCCATTGCCGGTTTGCTCTTATATTATAAGGTATCGCGCGAAACAGGTCTTTATGTCATCCTAGGCTCCATGCTGATTAAGTTTTCGGAGTCTGCCCTGAGAATGATGTATAAAAATGAAGAATAAGAAAAGAATCCTGATATGCTCCCTCGTAGCCTGCACTGTCCTACAGATGCAGGCTCAAGTGTATAATGAGATGGATGCGTCCGGCAATATCACCCAACGCAATGAATCCGGCTCTTTCAATCCCAACAAGAGAGACTCTGTCAAGAACAACAAGGAAGTACCCAAAGGTGTATGGGCCTGGACGGTGGACCGCAGGTTCGGAGATGTCCGTAAGGCAGAGCTGGACACCATGCCACACCTATACCAGAACAGTATCTATAACACCGGCATGTATGGAGAATACAACTCCATCGGTAACAACTATTCTTCCCGACTGAACCGTATCTTCATAGACAGGAGACCATTCGGCGAGTTTTTCTTTACGGACTCCTATGACTATACCACCAAGGAACCGGAGGACTTCCTTTATCTAAACACATTGTCGCCCTATACCAATATCAGCTATGACAACTGTGGTGACAAGCAGAACGGAGAAGACCATATCGATGCCAAGTTCGGTATCAATGCGGGAAAGAAGTTGGGAATGGGCTTTGACTTGGACTATTACTATGCCAGAGGCTATTACCAGAACCAGGCCAACTCACACTTCAGGGCCTCGCTGTATGCCACGTATATTGGAGACCGGTACCAGATGCACTTCCTGGGATCCACCTACCACCGAAAAGCCACGGAGAATGGTGGTATTGTCAATGACAACTATATCACACACCCCGAACTGGAGACCACCCAGTATTCGGAAGATGAGATTCCTACCGTCCTTTCGAGGAACTTCAACCGCAACAACTCACAGCACCTGTTCTTTTCACATCGATACAATATCGGTTTCTACCGGAAAGTCAAGATGACCGACGAAGAAATCAAGGCCCGCGAATTTGCCAAAGCATCTGCCAAGAACAAGGAGCAGCGAGAAGCCCGAGAAAAAATGGGGCAGAAGGAAGAAAACTCTGGCAGGAGAAAGAATGAACCCGTCATGGAAGCCCCCAAGGGAAGACCAGAGCACGCCAAGATCATGGGTGATGAGCCAGGAACGAGGAAAGACCTTCCCGCAGATACCACCCGAATCAAGGTAGAGTCGCAGGAGAAGATGGACAGCATGATGGCAGAGAAGGCCCTGCAGGACTCAATAGATGCCACGATGAAGCGGGAATATGTACCCGTGACCAGCATTATCCACACCTTGGACCTGAACAACTATGACCGCACCTACAACGCTGCGTTAAGTCCTGATTCCTACTATGCAGACACGTTCTACGATGCGGATGACGAGGGTGAATACGGAGATGTAGGCATCAACGACAAATACCGATACCTCTCGGTGAAGAACACCTTCGGACTGGCTTTGCTGGAAGGTTTCAACAAGTATATGAAGGCTGGACTGAAGGGCTTTGTCTCGTATGAGATGCGTCGCTACAAGATGCCTGCCCTGTTGGAAGGAGCCACCGACTATTATCTGGCCAAGCACTCGGATCACTGTCTGAATGTAGGCGGACAATTGTCGAAGACGCAAGGAAAGACCTTCCACTTCAACCTGGCCGCAGAACTGGGTGTGACAGGTATGCAATCTGGAGCACTGGCACTGGATTTCAATACAGACCTGAACTTCAAGCTATGGGGAGACACCCTCAGACTGGCTGCTAAAGCATTCTTCCATCGCACCAAACCCAGTTATTTCCACGAGAACTTCCTATCGAAGCACCTGAAGTGGGACCAAAGCCTGAGTGCTGAGACCAGGACACATATCGAAGGATTGTTTACCTACGACAAGACCAGAACACAGCTGAGGGTGGCCGTAGAGGAACTGCAGAACCACATCTACTACGGCATGAGTTATCAGGCCACTCCGACAGGCAGACAACAGCTGACAGGTGGTGTGTACCAGGAGAGTGGGAACATCAATGTGCTGACTGCTCAAGTAAAACAAGACTTCACACTGGGTGTGCTGAACTGGGAGAATATCCTGACCTACCAGAATTCCAGCAACAAGGATGTGCTGCCCCTACCCGACCTGAATATTTTCTCGAATCTCTATCTGAAATTCCGCATTGCCAAGGTGCTGCTGGTAGAGTTTGGTGGTTGTGTGACCTATTTCACGAAATACAATGCGCCCGACTATCTGCCCCAGATTGCCCAGTTTGCCATCCAGAAGAATGCAGAGAGCAAGAAAGAAATTGGTGGCTATCCGTATATTGACGTCTATGCGAACATGCATCTGAAGCGAACCCGTTTCTTTATCGCCATGAGTCATGTGAATGCGGGCTCTGGATCGAAGGAGTACTTTTTGGCACCACACTATCCTACCAACAAACGCATCCTGAGATTTGGCGTGAGTTGGAATTTCTATAACTAGGAAATACTAGGTTTTCTAGATGGTCTAGATGATCTAGATTGGTCTAGACTATCTAGTTTCTTCCAAGAACAGACGGTTAAAGACCTCGCGCATAGCCGTGGGATTCACGATTAGCGAGCGTAACTCTTCGAGTTTGCGCTCGTTTTCTGATCCCTGAATCCAGAGATGCAGGTAGCCATTGACACTGTATTTCTCATCCATGTGTTTCATGAAACGATGCCAATGCCCCTCCCTATCGAGCTCGGGATAATTGGACAGTCCAAACTGGATGGTTCGTCGGATGACATGTTCCGGGTCCAGGTCACGGTCGGCCTCAGCCACTATCTTGCCATAGATGCTGCGTGGTGTGCGTGAAGCAGAGGCACGATGGTCTTCTACTGCTTCCTTCATCATCTTGATCTGATCGGGAGAGAACCAGCGTTTCAGGCGCACATCAGCCTGAAGGATCTTGCCACTGGTAATATGATGGATGGCTCGGGGGCCAGAGAGTCCCAGGTCATGATAAGCCGCTACAGTATATGCCATATCGATATCGGCCCCTGTACTACGTGCCAAGGCCAGTGAGGATCGGATGACACGGGTGACATGCTCCATGTTATGAGCTTTGTCAAACTGTGCATACTGTGGTAAAATCTGAGTCTCTACGAACTCCACCAAATCAAGGGAAGGATTATTTGTCATCATATCGCTTGCAAAGATAAGAAAAAAAATGTAACTTTGCACGCGATATGGACGAAAAAAATATAAAACAGGATTCATGGAAGGCCTGGCTGCTGGCTGCACGTCCCAAGACGCTGTCGGGTGCAGCAGTACCTGTCATGATTGGCCTGACACTGGCCTGGACAGATGCCAAGGCTTATGAATACGGGACATTCAACGTCGTGGCAGCCATTCTCTGCCTGCTTTTTGCGATGATGATGCAGATAGATGCCAACTTCATTAACGACTTCTTTGACTTTGGCAAAGGAAATGACGAGGCAGAGACCCGTCTGGGGCCTTTGAGAGCCTGCACACAAGGATGGGTGAAGACAGACTCTATGAAAAAAGCCATTGCCTCCACGACCATTGCGGCATGTCTGGTGGGGCTACCCCTCGTCTATTACGGAGGATTGGAGATGATCTTGATAGGACTATTGTGTGTCGTGTTCTGTTTTCTCTATACCACCCACCTATCGTATATCGGCTTAGGCGATGTGCTGGTACTTGTATTCTTCGGCATCGTACCCGTATGTGCCACCTATTATATCCAGCTGCACACCTTGAATTGGCAGGTGTTTTTGGCCTCTATTGCCTGTGGGCTGGTGATTGACGGATTGTTGATGGTGAACAACTACAGAGACCGAGAGAACGACGAGCGCAGTGGGAAGAGGACATTGGTGGTAGAAATTGGTGCAACCTCGTCAGAGCGTTTCTATTTATGGCTGGGTATCACTGCCATCCTGCTCGGCATCACCTTCTGGGTAAACGGTCATGTGCTGGCCTTTATCCTCCCCATCATCTATCTGTTGCTGCACACCTTTACCTGGCTGAAGATGAAGCGCATCCATCATGGTCGGGAACTGAACATCTGCCTGGAGGAAACTGCCCGTAATATGTTGATTTACGGACTTTGCGTGAGCATCGGACTTCTCCTCTGAGCCTTTCTGCCCTCTCTTACCTTATATAATAATAGTAGATAGCCACACCAACCGCGATGAGTACGATGGTGACTATACTCTTGATTAGGCAGGAGGCTACTTTCTTGATGACCAAGACGGCTATCACGATGAGGAGTAGCAGTGCTATGTAAGTATAAAAATCCTGTTCCATTTCTGTAATTTATTTAAACAAGTGCCGGAAGGATGCAGGCACTGTGGTTTCAAACTCCATCGGCTGTTGTGTTACGGGATGATAGAAGCACAACAGCCATGCATGTAAGCAAAGACGATGAAGCGGATCATCGCCATTACCGTATTTGGTATCGCCGCATACAGGATGGCCCATATCGGCAGCATGAACACGAATCTGGTTCTTACGTCCCGTTTCCAGCTTGAACTCGACCAAGGAGTGCTCGGTGGTACGATCCATCACATGAAAATGGGTGATGGCCAGTTTTCCTCCATTATCGACAGGGGAAGAATAGGTAACATAAGCCTTGTTATCTTTCAGCCAGTTCTGAATGGTACCCTCGTCTTGTTCCATCTCGCCCGATAGAACAGCCACATAGCGACGGTCATAGACGATATCGTGCCAGTTGTGCTCTAACACCTGTTCTGTATCAATATCCTTGGCATAAACCATCAGTCCCGAGGTATCGCGGTCAAGTCGGTGAACCACATGGGCACGACATTTCTGATGCGACTTACGGAAATAGTCGTCGAGCACCGACTTCACATTGAGCGAGGAATGACCTGCTGCCATGGAAAGGATGCCCGGCTGTTTCTCAATCACAATGAGCCAGCGGTCTTCATAGACAATGCGCAGATAGCGACTCTTGAACTGCGTCTGGTTGCGTTTGGTCTTGCTCACAGCCACCTTCATGCCAGGTGACAGCATATAGTCGAACTGAGTGACCGTCTTTCCATTCACCCGGATTCCCTGTCCCTGCAATGTCTGCTTAATCTTGGTACGCGTCTCGTGAACATGGGCAAGTAAGAACGCCAACAGCGGCTGTTCTTCCTCCACCACATAATGCTCATATTCTCCCTGTTGATTCGTGTTGTATCTCATAATTGACTGCAAAGGTACGAAAAAAAATGGTATCAGGCGGTTGTCATTCGGAAATTTTTCGTACCTTTGCAAAGGTTTTAAGAATAACGTACGTTTTGATAGAGAAGCATATAGTATTAGAGGACATCGACCCTGTGGTGTTCTACGGAATAGGAAATCAGCATCTTCAGATGATGCGAGCATTATATCCCAAGTTGCGTATTGTTGCCCGTGACAATGTAATCAGAGTATTGGGTGACGAGGAGCAGATGGCCGCTTTCGAAGAGAGTGCGGAGCGTATGAGAAAGCATGTGCTGAAATTCAACTCGCTGAAAGAAGAGGATATCCTGGACATTATCAAAGGACACAAGACTCAGGATGAGGTGCCCGACGGAGTGGTGGTCTATAGCATGTCAGGAAGAGCCATCAAGGCCCGTTCGGAGAACCAACAGAAACTGATAGATGCCTATAACGACAATGACATGGTGTTTGCCGTAGGACCCGCAGGAACAGGTAAGACGTATCTGTCGATAGCCTTGGCTGTAAAAGCCTTAAAAGAGAAGACTGCGAAAAAGATCATCTTGTCGCGCCCAGCCGTAGAGGCTGGAGAGAAACTGGGATTCCTGCCAGGCGACATGAAGGATAAGATAGACCCCTATCTGCAGCCTCTGTACGATGCACTGGAGGATATGCTCCCCCAAGTGAAGTTGCAGGACATGATGGAGAAGCATGTCATCCAGATAGCCCCCTTGGCCTTTATGAGAGGACGCACGCTAAGTGATGCGGTGGTGATTCTTGACGAGGCACAGAACACAACGCCCCAGCAGATCAGGATGTTTCTGACTAGAATGGGATGGAATACCAAGATGATTATTACGGGTGATATGACCCAGATAGACCTGCCCAAGACCCAGAAAAGCGGACTGGTAGAGGCCCTGGAGATACTGAAGGAGGTAGAGGGCATCGGCATCGTGGAGTTGAACCGTAAGGATATTGTGCGCCACAAGCTCGTGACCCGTATCGTCAATGCCTACGAGCGGTTTGATGGTAAGAAATAAGAAGTGAGAAGTTAAAGGAGTTAAAGGAGTTAAAGGAGTTAAAGGAGTTAAAGGAGTTAAAGATATGAAAGCATTAACAAAGACGGACTTTAAGTTCGAAGGACAGAAGAGCGTGTATCACGGCAAGGTTCGTGATGTTTATAACATTGACGATGACCTGATGGTCATGGTGGCAACAGACCGTATTTCGGCCTTTGACGTCATACTGCCCAAGGGTATTCCCTACAAAGGACAAGTGCTGAACCAGATTGCTGCCAAGTTCCTGGATGCAACCAGTGACATTTGTCCCAACTGGAAACTGGCAACTCCCGACCCTATGGTTACCGTAGGTTTGAAATGCGAGGGTTTCCGCGTAGAGATGATTATCCGCTCTATCCTGACGGGTTCTGCATGGCGTGAATACAAGAACGGCGTCAGGTCACTGTGTGGTGTCAGACTGCCTGAGGGCATGAAGGAGAATGAGCGTTTTCCAGAGCCAATCATCACACCGACCACCAAGGCTGACGAAGGTCACGATATGAACATCTCCAGAGAGGAGATCATTGCCCAGGGTATTGTCAGCGAGGAAGACTACAAAGTGATGGAAGACTACACCCGCAAGCTTTTTGCCCGTGGTCAGGAGATTGCCATGAAGCAAGGTCTGATTCTGGTAGATACCAAATATGAGTTTGGCAAACGCGATGGCAAAGTATTCCTGATTGACGAGATCCATACGCCAGACTCTTCCCGTTACTTCTATGCTGAGGGATATGAGCAGAACCTGAAAGAAGGCAAGCCCCAGAAGCAGTTGTCTAAGGAGTTTGTACGTCAGTGGCTCATTGAGCACAACTTCATGAACGAACCCGGACAGGTGATGCCTGAGATTACCGATGCCTACGCAGAGAGTGTAAGTGAGCGTTACATTGAGTTGTATGAGCACATCACCGGCGAGGCCTTCCAGAAAGCAGCCGATAGTGATGACTTGGCTGCCCGCATCGAAGACAACGTTAGTAACTATCTGAAAACCAGACTTTAATATCATGTACTATCAAGAGACGATAAAACCCTATAACGAGGGTGATAAGACTACGCAGGTAGAGCAGATGTTCGACAACATCGCCCCTACCTACGACACCTTAAACCATCGTCTCTCGTGGAATATCGACAAATACTGGCGACACAAGGCGCTGCGACAACTCCTCCCGTTCACCCCCCACAAATGGTTGGACATCGCCACAGGAACAGGTGACTTTATCATTCAGGCTTGTGAGATGTTCCCAGGTAGTCAACTGGTGGGGGCAGACATCTCAGAAGGAATGTTGGAGATAGGACGTCAGAAGGTAAAGGAAAAAGGATTGGACAATGCCATCACCTTTGAAAGACAAGACTGTATGAGTCTCTCCTACCCTAGCGAGTCGTTCGACGCAGTAACAGCCGCTTTCGGTATCCGTAACTTTGCAGACCTGGACAAGGGGTTGGCAGAGATGTGCAGAGTACTGAAGAAGGGAGGACATCTGAGTATTGTGGAACTGACGACACCCGTCAGTTTCCCTATGAAGCAACTGTTTCACATCTATGCGCACACCGTGTTACCAGTCTATGGCAGACTGATTTCCAAAGACACTAGCGCATACACGTATCTGACGAAAACCATTGAGGCTTTTCCGCAGGGAGAGCAAATGGTAGGGATTCTTGGCAAGGCAGGCTTTGAGAAGGCATCCTTCAAGAGGCTGACCTTTGGTATCTGCACCATGTATTTTGCAACCAAATAAGACCTTACAATTATGGACAAGTACGGACTGATAGGTTATCCACTGGGACACTCGTTCTCCATCAGTTACTTCAACCAGAAATTTCAGGATGAAGGCATCAATGCAGTGTATGAGAACTTCGAGATACCCGATGTGGACCTGCTGAATGAGGTAGTGGACTCTAACCCTAACTTGAAAGGACTGAACGTCACCATTCCTTATAAAGAAAAGGTGATGCAGTATCTCGACACCATCTCTCCCGAGGCCCGGGCTATTGGTGCCGTGAACGTGATTCGCGTCACGCATGAGGGTAGCAAGATCAAGCTGAAAGGGTATAACAGCGACGTGATAGGCTTTACCCAAAGCATTGAGCCCATGCTGGACAAGAAATGGCATAAAAAGGCTCTGATACTTGGTACTGGAGGTGCCTCCAAGGCGATAGACTACGGACTGAGGAACCTGGGACTGGAAACCCTTTTTGTGAGTCGCTATGAACGTCCCGGCACGATCCAGTATAAGACCATCACCCCGGAGGTTATCAAGGAATATAATGTCATTGTGAACTGTACTCCGATAGGCATGTATCCAAAGACCGAAGAGTGTCCGCAACTGCCCTATGAGGCAATGGATTCGCATACCATCCTTTATGACCTGATATACAATCCTGACGAGACCCTGTTTATGAAACGGGGTGCCGAACATGGTGCCCAGGTGAAAAATGGCTTGGAAATGCTGCTCCTTCAGGCATTTGCCTCGTGGGAGTTCTGGCACGAGAAATAAAAACAGAAAGCTGCCATGGCAGAATATTTAGAGAAAATAAACATCCTGACCCGTCAGTACAATGATGCCATCACTGCACTGCAGGAATCATACGATATGGAATCCGCACAGGGTTTTCTCCAAAATCTATCATCGTCTCGTCTGAAGCGTCAATATTCCAAGAAATATGAGGCACTGGCCCGTGAATACCAAGGAAAAAAGAAAGCGATATTCGAGCAATATAAGAAGGAGCATCCCGAGTGGACCAAGTCACGAAAGATCTGGGGCTGGATATTCTTTATAGGTTACATGTGCGCGGTAGTATGTTGTAGTGCTGCCATGCCTATGTCCGAGGAATCAACTTCTGCCGTATCCTCACAGGCTGTCAGCAGTCAGGAGTCAACGGCATGGAATGCCGAGAACATCCCCATCCCGTTCTTGCAGGACTCTACACAATATGTCTCCAACCCCGACCATGTGCTATCACAAGAGACCGTTAACCGAATGAACGTCACCCTGAAACGTCTGGACAACGAGTTAGGTGTACAGCCATGCGTCATCGTGGTCAATTATATCGAGAATGATGACCCTTTCCGTTTTGCACAAGATGTAGGTAACAAATACGGTGTAGGCTATGGAAACAAAGGACTAATGGTGGTGGTGGGCTATCTTGACCACAGCATCAACATATCACCAGGACGAGCTCTGGAGGCAGACTTGACGGATGCCGAGTGTCACCGGCTGGAACAGGCCTATGCGGTACCTGCCATGAAAGCTGAGATGCCCGACAGTGCCATGTACTACCTGACAGAAGCCCTCTATTCCACCTTGAAGAAAAAGGAACTGCCACCGATATCTAACCTGACCTCTGATATAGAGGACGAGCAACTTGAAGTCGTGGGAATCACCATGCTTGCCATCATCGTCTGGTGTATCATCTTCCTGCGTATCAACCGTAAATACCACTGGCTGGGAATGGCCGGAGCCGCCTCCCTGATGGCGAACCCGTTCTATGAGGCAACCCACAGCAGCGGTGGTGGCTTTGGAGGATTCAGTGGTGGAGGAGGTCACTTCGGAGGGGGCGGAGGAGGCTTCAGTGGTGGACACTTCGGAGGAGGATCCTTCGGTGGTGGTGGTGCCACGTCGAGATGGTAGAGGAAAGTGAAGAGTGCGCTCGACCCTTGGGTCGCTTTCTTGCTAAGGCAAGCGTCACCCTTCGGGATGCCGAGCGGACCTTGGTCAAAGAAGAGTGAAGAGTGAAAAGTGAAAAATGATAATAGATAAAAACAACAATTATGAAACTCAGTAAATCAACAATCGGAATCATCGCAGCCGTCGTCATCATCTGTATGTGGGCTGCCAGTGCTTACAATTCTATGGTCGGAGAGCAGGAGAAAGCAACTACTGCCTTCGCTAACGTACAGTCGGCTTATCAGCGTCGTGCAGACCTCATTCCCAATCTTGTGGAGGTAGTCAAGGGATATGCTGCTCATGAGAAAGAAACCCTGGAAAGTGTTGTCAACGCACGTGCCAAGGCTACCCAGATGACCATCGACCCCTCGAACATGACACCAGAGAAGATGAAGGAGTTCCAGCAGGCACAAGGAGAACTGGGTGCCGCACTGGGTCGTCTGCTTGCCGTGCAGGAAAACTATCCTGACTTGAAAGCCAACGAGAACTTCCGTGACTTGCAGGTGCAGCTGGAAGGTACCGAAAACCGCATCAACGAAGCCCGCAATACTTATAACGGGGTTGTACAGAACTACAATATCGTGATTCGTAAGTTTCCGAAGAACCTCCTCGCAGGTCTCTTTGGCTTCGATACGATGAATAAGTTCGAGGCTGACGCAGGTGCAGAGAAAGCTCCGCAAGTAAAGTTTTAAATATTTTCTAAGTTGTCGTAAAAACAATATAAGTTGTCGTAAAAAGAATATATGAGCAACAACCGTTATATGATGCGTGGTGTTTCGGCAGCAAAGGAAGACGTACACAACGCCATCAAAAACATTGATAAGGGAATCTTCCCTCAGGCATTCTGCAAAATTATCCCCGACATCCTCGGAGGAGACCCGGCATACTGCAACATCATGCATGCCGATGGCGCTGGCACCAAGTCAGCCCTTGCCTATATGTATTGGAAGGAAACTGGCGACCTCTCTGTATGGAAAGGTATTGCTCAGGATGCCATCGTCATGAATACCGACGACCTGCTCTGCGTGGGTGCTGTCGATAACATCCTTGTCAGCTCTACCATCGGGCGCAACAAGATGCTCATCCCCGGTGAGGTTATCTCTGCCATCATCAATGGTACCGACGAACTGCTCTCTGAGCTCCGCGAGATGGGTATCGGCATCTACCCCACTGGTGGCGAGACGGCCGATGTAGGCGACCTGGTTCGCACCATCATTGTTGACAGCACTGTTACCTGTCGCATGAAGCGTTCTGACGTTATTGACAATGCCCATATCCAACCAGACGATGTCATTGTAGGCTTGTCGTCAACAGGTCAGGCTACTTACGAAAAACGTTACAATGGCGGCATGGGTTCTAACGGCCTGACCTCGGCCCGTCACGATGTGTTTGCCAAGTATCTGGCTAAGAACTATCCGGAGAGCTACGACCATGCTGTTCCCGACGAGTTGGTTTACAGTGGCAAGTATCAGCTCACCGACCGTGTTGAGGGTTCGCCCGTGGATGCCGGACAGTTGGTACTCTCGCCCACCCGTACCTATGCTCCCGTTATCAAGAAACTCCTGGACGAACTGCGTCCCGAGATTCACGGCATGGTTCACTGTACAGGAGGCGCCCAAACCAAGGTGCTGCACTTCGTCAACGACAACTGCCGCGTCGTCAAGGACAACATGTTCCCAGTCCCCCCACTCTTCCGTGCCATCCATGAGTGCTCAGGCACCGACTGGAAGGAGATGTACCAGGTGTTTAACATGGGCCACCGCATGGAGATTTACGTTCGTCCTGAGGTCGCAGAGAAAGTCATCGAGATCAGTAAGAGCTTCAACATCGATGCCCAGATAGTTGGTCACATCGAGGAAGGCAAGAAGTCGCTTACCATCCGTTCGGAATTCGGCGAGTTCAATTACTAAAGATATCTTTAATCAAGAAAAACGTGGGAGTATCGAAATGATATTCCCACGTTTTCTTTTGGTATCAACCAGACGGTTTTATCCGCCGAAGTTATCGTACATAATACTTTCGGGCTCTACACCGAGAGAGTCGAGCATAGACACTACAGCCTTTGACATCGGGCCAGGTCCGCACATGTAGTACTCGATATCCTCGGGGGCCTCGTGGTCCTTCAAGTAAGTCTCGAACATCACATTGTGGACGAAGCCTGGAGTGTACTTCACGCCTGCAGCATCGGCTGCCGGATCTGGACGGTCCAGTGCCAGATGGAAGTGGAAGTTGGGATACTCCTTCTCCAAGCCCAGGAAGTCGTCGAGATAGAACACCTCGTTCAAAGCGCGTGCACCATAGAAGTAGTGCATCTCGCGGTCGGTAGTGTGGAGCGTCTTTGTCATGTGCATAATCTGTGCACGCAGGGGAGCCATACCAGCACCACCACCAACCCATATCATCTCGCGCTTCGAGTCGAAATGCGGGTGGAAGTCACCATAAGGTCCACTCATAACCACCTTGTCGCCTGGTTTCAGCGAGAAGATGTAAGACGAGGCAATACCCGGGTTGACATCCATAAAGCCACTGCGGTCGGGTTTGAACGGCGGCGTGGCGATACGCACGGTGAGCATGAAGACATCGCCTTCAGCTGGGTAGTTTGCCATAGAGTAAGCACGAATGGTGGGTTCGGGGTTCTTACACTTCAAGGGGAACAAGCCGAACTTCTCCCATGAAGGCAGATACTCGTCACCAATCAGCGACTTGTCAAAGTCTTTGTCATAGTCGATGCAGTCGAAGGCTGGAATCTTAATCTGAGCGTAAGAGCCAGGCAGGAAGTCCATGTGGGCACCTGCGGGCAGCTGTACCTTGAACTCCTTGATAAACGTAGCCACGTTCTTGTTGGAGATAACAGTACACTCGTACTCCTTGACGCCAAGGATAGACTCATCGACATGAATCTTCAAATCACCCTTTACCTTACACTGACAGCCGAGGCGCCAACCAGCCTTGATCTCCTTGCGAGAGAAGTGAGGCTTCTCAGAGTCGAGGATCTCACCCCCACCCTCAAGAACCTGTACCTTACATTGTCCGCAAGATGCCTTACCACCACATGCCGAGGGCAGGAAAACACCATTCTCGTTCAGCGTAGCCATCAGCGATGAGCCTTGGGCTACAGAGATGGTACGGTCACCGTTGATTTCAATATTCACATTGCCACTTGGCGAGAGGTATTTCTTAGCCACCAGCAGCACAATCACCACAAGAATGATGACGAGGAGGAAAACTCCTATACTATATGCTATAAACTGAGCCATATTTCTTTAATTCTATAATTTTATAACTTTTAAATTTTATATGTTCAGTCCAGAGAAACACATCATAGCCATAGCCATGAGACCGACGGTGATAAACACAATGCCAAGACCCTGTAAGGGCTTGGGGACATCAGAGTACTGCATCTTTTCACGGATAGCACCCAGCGCAACGATGGCCAGGGTCCAACCGATACCAGAACCGAAGCCATAGACAATAGCATCCCATATAGAGGTGATGGCCTGCGAATTAGAAGGTTCCATCAGGATGCGCTGCTGCATGAAGAGCGAAGCACCCATGATGGCACAGTTTACGGCTATCAGGGGCAGGAAGATGCCCAGTGCCGCATAGAGCGAGGGAGAATAGCGCTCAACAGTCATCTCAACCAGCTGAACCATACCAGCAATGACAGCAATGAACAGGATGAACGAGAGGTATGAAAGGTCAACACCCTCCACGAGACAATCAGGACCCAGCACCTTTGTTTGCAACAGATAGTTGACGGGCACGGTCACGGTGAGCACGAAGGTCACGGCGAGACCGAGTCCCAGCGAAGTCTTCACAGTCTTCGACACAGCCAGATAAGAGCACATGCCGAGGAAGAAGGCGAAAATCATATTGTCGACGAAAATCGACCTAAACAGTAATGATATTGCGTGTTCCATAACTTATTTCTCCTTATAAAAGTAAGCACGATGTACCCAAATCACACAACCAACGAGAATCAGCGCCATGGCAGGCATGGTCATCATGCCATTGTCTTGATAACCCATCTCATAGCAGGCATCCGGAATAATCTGGAAGCCCAGCAGAGAACCGCGTCCCAAGAGTTCGCGAACAGCACCCACAATGACCAGTATCATGGCATAACCAAGTCCGTTACCCACACCATCGAGGAACGAAGGCCAGGGTTTGTTCATCATGGCGAAGGCCTCGAGGCGACCCATGAGGATACAGTTGGTAATAATCAGTCCGACATAGACGCTGAGCTCTACGCTGACATCGTAGGCAAATGCCTTCAGAATCTGAGAGACAATTGTTACAAGGGCAGCCACCACTACCAGCTGCACCACAATACGGATGCGGTTAGGAATGGTGTTGCGGATGATTGAAATAATCACATTTGCAAAAGCGGTAATCACCGTTACGGCGAGTCCCATCACAATGGCAGGTTTCAACTGCGAGGTGACGGCAAGTGCCGAACAGATACCCAATACCTGTCCAAGGATGGGGTGGTCGAGGTTCAACGGGTTAGTAAAAACCTCTTTATTTTGTTTACTAAATAATGCCATAACTTACTCCTCCTTAACTTTTCTTACTTTCAACATCTTCTCAAGTTCAGCATCACTAATTGAATCGTTACCTGTCAGGTAAGCCTTGAGCAGCTTCTTCGTCAGCTCCGATTCGTCAACGTCGAAGTCGTACTCGCCAGTCCAAATGCCGAAAGTACGCTTGATCATTTCATCAACACCATTAGAGGTCAGCGTAGCACCCGTCACACAGTCAACCTGTGTTTCAGGATCCTCAACTTTCTTCACGACAGAGAGTGCCACCTTGTCCTTTCCGTCAGGCCCTTCCTTGATAATGCGCTTACCGATAAACTTCTCCTGCCACTCTTGCGAGTCTTTAATCTCGGCACCCAGTCCGGCTGTCTCGCTCTCATGGTTGAAGTAGGCACCATAAACCTTTAAGTTCATCGTCTCTGGGTCAAAATGAGCAGACATATAACCACTGATGCCACCCCAGAGTCCCATGCCTTTCATTTCAAAAATCATAATAGGCTCATCGTTAATCTCAGCCATCAGGATTTTCTGACCAGCAATTTCCATCGTATCCTCAATGACCTCGGCATATTTGGCCTCGGCTGCTGCACCATCGAGGTCGCGAATATTCAGCGAATAGAGAATCTGCTTCTTTACGTCAAGCGCCACGTTGGCATCCTGCATGGGTTTCAGAGCCTGATAGACAAAAGCCAGCAGGAAGGCAACGATGATAACCATCACGCTACTATATATAATAATGTACGCGTTAGAATTTGTATTCAGTTTCATTTGGTACCTCCTCTCTTCAAACGTTTTGAAATGTTGTGCTCAACCACGAAATGGTCAATCGTGGGAGCTATCATGTTACCAAAGAAGATGGCGAGCATCATACCCTCTGGATAACCGGCATTCATGACACGGATGATGATAGCCATCGCACCGATGATGAACCCGTAGAGGTACTGGCCACAAGAGGTACGGCAAGAGGTAACGGGGTCGGTAGCCATGAACACGGCACCGAAGGCGAAGCCACCCATTACGAAGTGCTGGCAGACGGTAAGCTCAGACTTGCCTGTAGCATGGAAGAGGCAGGCCAAAGCAGCACCACCGACAAATACACTCAGCATGGTACGCCAAGAGGCGATGCCCGTCCACAACAGGAGAACAGCACCAATAGCAATAGCGATAACACTGGTCTCACCGATAGAACCGGGGATGAGTCCAATAGCCATGTCCAGAACAGAAGCGTCAGGGGTGATACCCTGGGCTATCTGACCTAAGGGAGTAGCCGCGGTGAAAGCATCGGGCAAGGTGTTACCCAGTCCGAAGATGCTGTCCTGAGCCACCCATACCTGATCGCCTGTCATAACCGAAGGATAGGCGAAGAACAGGAACATGCGGGCTGCTATGGCGGGGTTGAACATGTTCATACCCGTGCCTCCGAAGATCTCCTTCACGAAAATCACGCTGAATGCACAAGCCAAGGCCAGCATCCACAACGGGCAGCCAATAGGAATAATCAGCGGAATGATGAAACCTGAGACCAGATATCCTTCCTGAATCTCCTCACCCTTCCACTGAGCCCAGGCAAACTCGATACCCAGACCAACGATGTAGCTCACCAGAATTTTTGGCAGCACGGCGAGGAATCCATAAAAGAACACCTCGAAGAACGAAGCCGTAGCCAACGTGCCAGCAGCCAGATAGTTCTGATAACCAATATTGTACATACCAAACAGCATAGCAGGCACCAGCGCGATGACCACCATACTCATAATGCGCTTCGAGTCTATCGAGTCGTGAATGTTCACACCCGACTTCGAAGTATCATTGGGCACAAGCGCGAAGGTCTCAAAGCCGTCGAAAACCGAACGGAAGGCATGTAACTTGCCACCTTCTTCGAAACTTGGCCTCATTTTATCAAATATCTTTCTTATTGCGCTCATAATCGTAATTTATATTTTACCTTTACTATTTACAATTTAAGCATTTTCCTTACGAAGTATGTTCAAGCCCTCACGGACAATGCGCTGCAACTCGAGTTTCGAGCTGTCTACAAACTCAGCCAAGGCAAAGTCCTCAGGAGAAACCTCGTAGATTCCCAAAGCCTCCTGACGGTCGATATCACCCGTGATGATAGCCTTGATGAGGTATTCGCCGTAGATGTCCATAGGCAGCACCTTGTCGTATTCGCCACTCATAATCATGTGGCGCTCACCACCCTTGATACGTGCATCGAGCGCATACTTCTTCTTGCCACAGAGCCAAGAGAAATAGCTGCGGTTTACAGAGAACTGGTTGAAGCGTGGAAGAATCCAGCCCAATACCTCGTCAGCATCGTCACCCTCGGGGATTACGGTAATCTCAGAGGTGTGGGCTCCCAAGAAACCATCCTTCGTAGTGGGACGACCCGTCAACACGTTACCATTGATGATGCGGACATGATGGTCGGCATCGTAGCTGTTTGAAAGCAGGGTGGACAATTCCTCACCCACCAGCATGTCAACATAAGCAGGAGACTTCACCTCGCTGCCACAGAGAGCCACACGACGACGCAGGTCAACCTTGCCCGTATTGAACAGACGACCGATGAAGAGCACCACGGTGGGATCGCCGATGGTCCATACCACCTCACCCTTATTGACGGGATCAACGTGGTTCACCTGCACACCGACATTACCTGCTGGGCAGGGACCGTCGAAAATGGTCAGGTCTGCATATTGGTCAATACCCAGCTGGCGAATCACCGACTGGAAGTCAGGCTGGATACCCAGTCCCACATGCGTCTTGGCAATCTTCGACAAAGCCATGATACCTGTCACGAAGTCCTGTTCCTGACCTTTCACCTCGAAATTAAAGTCGCCAGCCAGCGGCTTGTCGCGCAAAGCAGACACGAAAATTGCCTTAGGCTGAACAGTAGGATTGGTTGAAACAGCGTAAGGCAACTGATTGATATATCCGAAGATACCGGCTTCTAACAGGGCTTCTATTACCTGCTGACCAGTCATCTGGGCTACATCTTTCTTGCCAAAATCAACCTGCACTTGCTGTGCGTCGGCCTCCACCTTGACGCAAAGCACTTTTCTTCGTTCGCCTCGTACCACCTCGCGGACCGTACCGCTGACAGGAGAGGCAAACTTCACTTCGGGATAGGCCTTGTTAATGAACAGGGCTTCCCCGGCCTTGACCTTATCGCCTTCCTTGACAACGACCTTTGGAGTGACGCCCTCGAAATCGTCGGGAACCAGAGCATACTGGCCCTTCGACTGGAGTTTAATCAATTGCTCTCTGGCCTTGCCTTGGAGGTTAATGTCCAAGCCTTTGTGTAACTTGATTACATTTGCCATTATAAAACTGATGAATTTGAATAGTTTCTCTATAAGAATGGTGCAAAATTAGTAAAAAAATAGGAGATGTAAGGCAAAAATCCTACTAAAAATTCATCAATCCCAACTTTTTGATGTAATTTTGTGGCAAAATTGAGGTTAAACAAAAAAAATTGCTATCTCTAATTGCCAGTTTTGAAGATTATCAGACGCATATTGACCACTACCGTATGGACCTTGTTAGGTCTGTACCTATTGTTGCTGATAGTTACCCGATTGCCCGTAGTACAGGAAACTATAGGCAACAAAATGGAAACCATGCTGGCTCAGAAACTGGGCACCAATGTCTATATTGGAGAAGTCAGCATCGGCATGTTGCTGAACCAGTTGTCGCTGAACGAAGTGCAAATCAAGGACCAGCGAGGCAAGGAGATGCTGTGGTTTGGACATCTTTCGGTAAGGATAGAACTCCTGCCCCTTTTGGACGGCAAGATCCACATCACCAAGGCACAGGTCTTCAGCAGTCATGCAAGACTCTACCGGCAGACAGAGAACGACCCGCTGAACATCCAGTTCATGCTGGACTCGCTGGCTTCGAAGGACACTACCAGCGCCACCCCACTCGACTTACGCATCAATTCGCTGATTATGCGCCATACCAGCGTGAGCTACGATTGCTGGAATGCCCCCAAGACCCCTGGGCAGTTTAACCCCAAGCACCTTTGGCTGAAGAACATCACGGCTCACATGACTCTGAAAGCGCTGAAGGCGGATAGCATTAACTTGAATGTGAAGCGCCTGTCGCTGAAAGAGCAGTCGGGACTGCGCTTGGACCGACTGTCCTTCCGTCTGAAAGGAGGAAAAACGGGCAGCACGCTGCGTAAGTTCATTCTGAGAATGCCAGGAACAGATGTGAAACTGGACGAGCTACGGGCTTCCTACCAAATGAGGAATGACAGCCTTGACCTGTCCTCCATACAATACACGGGCCACATAGAACCCTCCACTATCACACTGTCCGACCTGGCCTGCTTCCTGCCCTCGTTAAAGACGTTTAACAGCACATTGACTGTCGCATCCACCTTCAAGGGCAAGGGCGAGAACCTGAACGTTGAGAAACTGGCTATCAGTTCGACAACGGGTGATGTAGGACTGAACATGTCAGCATGGGTCAGTGGAATCAGGCAAGCCCAGCCCAAATGGCAGGCCAACATCGAGCAACTGGACCTCTCTGCTAAGACCATCAACTTCATCTCTGAAAACCTGAAAGGCCGGAAGGCAGAATTGCCCCCCATCGTCAACCGCATGGGCCGTATCATGCTGAAAGGCTCCACCACAGGACGGGGATTGGAGAACATCTCCACACATAACCTGCTGAACACGGATGCAGGAAACATCATCGTCAACCTGCAAATAGATGAACAGCGCAAGCTGAACGGCGACATCAACACACAAGGTGTGAACCTGAGGCGCCTGCTGGACAATCCTCGCTTTGGCCATATAGCCACGAAGATAGCCCTGGAAGGGCAACTGCCCAAAAACGGAGACATCAGCATCAATGCCGACGGTATCGTGAACACCTTCGACTACAATGGCTACAACTATAAGAACATCAAGGTGAACGGGCTCTACAGCAAGAACGACATTCACGGCACAGCCAGCATTGACGACCCGAACATCGGCATCGAGGTAGAAGGTATCGTACAAAAGGAAGGCCGTCTGCATAATGTGGAGATTGCGGCCAAGGTGGACCACCTGTCACCCAAGAACATCAACCTCACGGACAAATGGGATGACGCGCTGTTCTCCGGAAGACTGAGTGCCCAGTTTACGGCCAGCAACGTCAACGACGCAGTGGGTAACATAGACCTGAGCGATTTCACGATGATTTCGCCCACCGACAACTACACCTTAAAGTCCCTGCATATCGAGTCGGGCTACACGGAGGAAGTTCACCACATGACACTTGAAAGCGATTTCGGTAGTGTGGAAATCACGGGCGACTTTGACTATGAGACGCTGCCGCAGAGTTTCACCAACTTCCTCGCTGCCAAACTGCCTTCCCTGCCAGGCATTCCGAAGGTGAACCCTCACACGGACAACAACTTTGTCATTGCCGCCAGCATCCATAAGGCAGACTGGCTGAGGAAATTGCTACAGATACCTGTCAAACTGCCACAGCCACTGCATCTGCAGGGTATGGTGAACGACCCTTTGCAGAACATCGAGCTGGAATGTCAGATTCCGCAGATTTACTATAAGGACAGCCAATACACCAATATCCAGATGAACCTGACATCGCCTGGCGACACGCTGCAATACGACCTCAGCATGACGAAGCTGATGGACGACGGCGAATACTTTGACTTGAAGGCTGTGGGTAATGCGGTGAACAACAACCTGTTTACGGCCTTTTCCTGGGACAACCACGAGCCAGCACCCATGAAGGGACAGCTGAACGCCACCATCAGCTTCGACACCTCCATTGACAACAAACAAATGGTGTATATCAGCGTGGAGCCGTCCGAGATGAGTGTCCACAACCAGCTATGGACCATCGAGCCTTCTTTCATCAGTTATTCAAAGAACCATGTGGACATCAACAATTTCTCGATTCGTAACGACAAGCAATTCCTGACGCTAAACGGTACTGCCTCGGATCATCCTGCCGAGTCACTCAGCATCAAGATGCAGGACATGGACATCAAATACATCCTGAACCTGGTGAATTTCCACTCAGTAGAATTCGACGGATTAGCCACGGGTGGCGGAAACCTAAGAGGTGTCTTTGGAGAACTGGAAGCCGACGGCAAACTGAAGGTAAGAGACTTCCGGTTTCAGGGCGGAAGGATGGGAACGCTGGACGCAAATGTCAACTGGAACAAAGCAGAAAAACAAATTGACATTCAAGCCATTGCAGACGATGGAAAGGATGCCATAACCTACGTTGACGGCTTCGTGTCGCCCGAAAAGAACACAATAGACTTAGCCATCCGCGCCGAGGGTACTCACCTGGACTTTGCCCAATCGTTTACCCGCAGTTTCCTAAGCAGCGTGAAAGGCCACGGAACAGGTGCCGTCAGACTGGCAGGTCCGCTGGATGCCATCAATCTGACAGGTGAACTGGTATTAAACGGAAAGGTACATGTCAGCACGCTGGGTACTGACTATGAGCTGCGCAACGACACCGTCAGAATGATACCCAACGAGATAGAGTTCCAGAACTGCCACATCTATGATGTCAACAACCACGAGGCTATCCTGACAGGAGGTATCCACCACAAGGAACTGACCAATATGACCTACGACATCTATGTAGAGGCGAAAGAGCTGCTGGCCTTCGACTTCAAGGACTTCTCGCGTCCCGTTGACAATCAGCGGAAGAAGGGTGAGCATAGCGACGAGAACTTCTACGGAACGGTTTATGCCAACGGTAGTGTGGCTATTCACGGACGGGACGGGAGTATCGTGATTGAGGCCGACGTTACCCCACTCCGCAACACCGTATTCGTCTATAATGCGGCATCTCCAGAGACGATAGGCAGCCAGGAGTTCATCCGATGGAACGTGCCGAAGGATGACTTGGACTCGGACGACGACCTGAACAGTCTGAGCCCAGACTATCGTTCCGACCTGACCATGCGACTGAAGGTGAATGCCACCCCGGATGCTACCATCCGACTGCTGATGGATCCTGCCACCAACGACTACATCACCCTGAGGGGCGAAGGCGAACTTCACACCACCTATTTTAATAAGGGAGGTTTCCAGATGTTCGGCACCTATGAGGTCACGGAAGGCACTTATGGAATCACCGTGCAAAACGTCATCAAGAAAAATTTCATCTTCAAGGAAGGAGGCACCATCGCCTTTGGAGGCGACCCCTACGACGCCCAGCTGAACCTGCAGGCCCAGCACACGGTGAATGGTGTCAGCCTGAGCGATCTGAATGTAGGAAACAGCTTTTCGAATACCGTGCGAGTAAACTGTCTGATGAACATCACGGGACAGCCACGTGCCCCCATTATCGAGTTCGACCTGGACATCCCCAACGTGAACTCCGACGAGAAACAGATGGTGCGCTCCATCATCAACGGTCAGGAAGAAATGAACCAGCAGGTCATCTATCTGTTGGCTGTAGGTCGTTTCTACCCGCAGGGTTCCAACAATGCCGGCGACGAGAACAGCAACAGCCGCAGCAAGACCTCCCTGGCCATGCAGAGCCTCCTGTCAGGAACCATCAGCGGACAAATCAACAGCGTCTTGGGACAGGTCATCAAGAGCAACAACTGGAGTTTTGGCGCGAACATCTCCACGGGTGACGAAGGATGGAACAACGCTGAGTATGAGGGACTTGTCAGCGGTCGCCTGTTTAACAACCGACTGCTCATCAACGGCCAGTTTGGCTATCGCGACAACAGCAAGACAGCAACCCCCTCGTTCATTGGTGACTTCGATATCCGCTATCTGCTCTTCCCCAATGGCAACCTGGCTTTGAAGATATACAACCAGACTAACGACCGCTATTTCACCAAGTCGTCGCTGAACACGCAAGGCGTTGGCATTATCCTGAAAAAGGATTTCGACGGCATTCGCGACCTTTTTGGAATCAAAAAGAAGGAAAAAGGGAAAAAGGAAAAGTGAAATATGGTTAATTTATTATAAAAGAACGCGTGCGGAAGCAAATTTTTCACTTTTCACTTTTCACTTTTAACTTAATTTAGTACCTTTGCACCCAATTTTGTCCCCAGACGGGGAAATAGGAGCCGGAACAGGCGCTGACTCCTATCAACAATTAACCCTTTAAAGATGGTCTGGTAAACGCTTGTCCAGGCCCCGCCCCGACACATTAAACGAGGGGCACAAACAATTTTATTATTATGTCAGAATTAACTAAGAACGTCCAGCCATTACAGGACTTCAACTGGGAAGAGTTTGAGAATGGCACCGTGGCTAACGTCAGCAAGGAAGAGCTTGACAAGGCTTATGATGAAACGCTGAACAAAGTAAGCGAGCATCAGGTTGTTGACGGTAAGGTCATCAGCGTGGACAAGAAAGAGGTTGTCGTAAACATCGGCTACAAGAGCGACGGTATCATCCCCGCTTCTGAGTTCCGTTACAACCCCGACCTGAAGGCAGGTGATGTTGTAGAGGTTTACGTAGAGAATGCTGAGGACAAGAAGGGTCAGCTCGTGCTGTCGCACAAGAAGGCTCGCATGTCTAAGAGCTGGGAGCGTGTGAACGCTGCACTCGAGGCTCAGGAAGTTATCACCGGTTACATCAAGTGCCGCACCAAGGGTGGTATGATTGTAGACGTATTTGGCATCGAGGCATTCCTGCCCGGTTCACAAATCGACGTTCATCCCATACGCGACTACGACCAGTTCGTAGGCAAGACGATGGAGTTCAAGGTTGTTAAGATCAACCAGGAGTTCCGCAACGTTGTTGTATCTCACAAGGCCCTCATCGAGCAGGAGCTCGAGGCCCAGAAGAAGGAGATCATCGGCAAGCTTGAGAAGGGTCAGATTCTCGAAGGTATCGTTAAGAACATCACTTCTTACGGTGTATTCGTTGACCTGGGCGGTGTTGACGGACTCATCCACATCACC
>CACXTX010000011.1 GCA_902770635.1 uncultured Prevotellaceae bacterium
GAGGACGTTGAAGAAGACCCTGAAGAGGAGTTTTTTCCCAATGGAGAGATTGAACAGAACTTGAATGTGAATGTCAAAGTGGACATTCTGCGCCCTATTGCCAATCCGCGTGAGGAACTGGACAAGTTGGTGGGGTGTGCCGACATCAAGCGACGCATGGACGAGCTGGTGGCACTGACCAGCTACAACAAGATGATGCGCGACTTGTTTCCTGGCAGCAAGCAACATGAGGTGTCGCTGCACAGCGTCTTCCTGGGACGTCCGGGAACAGGAAAGACGACGGTTTGCAAGATATTCGGCTCGCTGCTGAGAAAGGTGGGTGCCCTGTCGAAAGGACATGTGGTGGTGTGCGACCGCGGTACTTTCATCGGCACACTGTGGGGCGACGAGGAGCGGTCAATGAAGCAGGTGCTGAAGATGGCGCAAGGCGGCGTACTGATGATTGACGAAGCGTATCTGCTGGCCAGCAAGAACGAGAACGACCCGGGAAGGCTGGTCATCCAACTGCTGATGAACGTGCTGGCCGACGAGACACAACGCGACATTGCCGTGGTGCTGTGTGGATACAAGGAGCCGATGATGAAGTTGCTGGACAGCAACCCTGGCTTATACTCGCGCTTTCCTAACAAGTTTGAGTTTGCCGACTTTACGGTCGATGAGCTGTTGGAAATCACCCAGTGCCGCGTGAAGGACTACGACTATCAGTTTACCGCCAAGGCTTGGGAGAAATACCGCCAGGTGCTGCTGCAGGCTTATCAGGTACGCAATCCAGAGACGTGGGGTAACGCCCGCTTTGTAGCCAACCAGTTGGAGCGTATCTACATACAGCATGCCACGCGCTGTGTGAAGCACCAGCCTAAGGACAAGCGCGAACTGCTGAAGATAACACCCGAGGACATCCTGCCCATCGAGGTGCCCCGCCAGAAAGCGAAGATAGGGTTTTAAAGTCTGCAAGCGATGAGAAAGAAAGTTCCTTACAGGGTGTGCCAGTGCATGCCCGACGGTACTGTGACCCAGATGGAAGCCCGACTGCTGAAAGAGTTGGTGAACAGGGAGATTCATCCCATCCGCTGCGCATCCTCCTGTGGGCGAAAAGCCCAAAAGGGGCTGATGCTCGGCGACCTCTGTGCGGAAATTCACCTTGGCTGAGATTCACTCGAAGGACTATGACGACTGGATAGAGGTGCGGTTCAATACGGAGCGCGTGCAACTGAAGGATGTGATTTCCGACGGTGTCTGCGAGATGATAGGCAAACGGATTGACAAAGTGGAGCGCGAGCTGCATCTATCGGACGCACAAGGCCGCGACAGTTGGGAGTATTGGGCTGGCGACGGGTGGTACGATGCTTTGTTCTATGAGAAATATGACTTCGACTGGGAGCAAGCGCGAGACTATTATATAAAGGTGCGCGACCAAGCCCGAGAAAGCCAGCACGTGGAGCTCTGTTTCCGTGAAGCGCAGGGCGAACTGCCGCCCCAGGCACAGGACTTTTTTAACTACTGGAACGAAAGTAGCCCGACGGTGCAGGAGGATCTCAATTTCAAGGTGGATGACTGGGACTAGGGGCGTTATCCGATGGTTTGCTGCTTACGATAGCCCATGCCGGTAACATGGCAGATAAGGCGACCGTCCTGATTGGTTACACGAACCTCGACAGCAGGAATCTTGTGATGGTCGCAAACACCTACGGCCTCAGCACGCAGCACATCGCCCTCACGAGCACTCGACACGAACATAATGTTATTCTGAATGCCAAAGGTCAACTGTCCGGCGTGGTTCATCCAGGCGGCAATGGCCAAGTCGGCCAGGGTGAACAAGGCACCGCCCTGGCAGACATTCCCTCCATTCAGATGGGCTTGCGTCACGGTCATCTCAGCAACGGCATGCTGGTTGTCTAACTCTACGATACGGCAACCGGCATGGGCTGCGAAGCGGTCGTTCTTATTTAGTAATTCCTGTATATTCATTGTATAAATCCTATAAAACGGTAGCAAAATTACACTTTTTACTGCAAAACAGAAAAATAATCGTCCAAAAATTTGCAGAATAACAGAATAATGTGTACTTTTGCCACGGAAATCAAAACAAAACTAGCAAAATGAAAGTAATGTCTAACATTTGGTGGTGGCGTAACTCGAGATTAAAATAGTCGCGGGGTACGAAGCCATTGCATCATGTAAGCATTCAGCATAAAAGGCTCGTCGGTAACGCGACGGGCCTTTTTTCCGTTTTAAGCACAAACGAGAGAGCGACGATATAAGCAATCAACATAAAAAACGACGATATATATGAGTTATTTAGTAGATGAAAAAGGATTTTATGGAGAGTTTGGCGGTGCATACGTGCCGGAAATACTCTACGCCACGGTCAAGAAGTTACAGGAGGAATATCTGCCGATTATCGAGTCGAAGGAATTCCAGGATGAGTACATGGCGCTGCTCCGCGACTACGTGGGACGTCCCTCTCCGCTTTACCTGGCCAAGCGCATGAGCGAGAAGTATGGTTGTAACCTTTATCTGAAAAGAGAGGACCTGAACCACACCGGTGCTCACAAGATTAACAACACCATCGGACAGATTCTGCTGGCTAAGAAGATGGGCAAGAAGCGCATCATTGCCGAAACGGGAGCCGGACAGCACGGCGTGGCTACGGCAACGGTATGTGCGCTGATGGACATGCCGTGCGTGGTGTATCAAGGAGCACTGGACGTAGAGCGCCAACACGTGAACGTGGAGCGCATGAAGATGCTGGGGGCCGAGGTGCGTCCCGTGAAGACCGGCAACTGGACGCTGAAGGATGCCACGAACGAAGCCATCCGCGACTGGTGCTGCCATCCTGCCGACACTTTTTATATTATAGGAAGCACGGTAGGCCCGCATCCCTACCCCGACATGGTGGCGCGCCTGCAAAGCGTTATCTCTGCGGAAATCAAGGAGCAGTTGCAGGAGAAGACAGGGCGTAACTATCCCGACGTGCTGATGGCGTGTGTAGGCGGCGGGAGCAATGCTGCCGGTACCATCTACCATTATATTGACGACGAACGCGTGAAGATAGTGCTGGCAGAAGCCGGCGGTCAGGGTGTCGAGACCGGTCACACGGCAGCGACCATCCATGCCGGTCGCCTGGGCATACTGCACGGTTCGAAGACGCTGGTGATGCAGACGCCCGACGGACAGATTATCGAGGCCGAGAGCATTTCAGCCGGACTGGACTACCCGGGCATTGGTCCGATGCACGCCAATCTGGCGACACAGCACCGTGCCACCGTCTATAGCATCAATGATGACGAAGCCGTGAGGGCAGCCTACGAACTGACGCGCATGGAGGGCATCATCCCGGCTTTGGAGAGTGCGCACGCCATTGCAGCCCTCGGCAAGATGTCGTTCAAGAAGGACGACGTGGTGGTGCTGACGGTCAGCGGACGAGGCGACAAGGACATTGAGACATATCTCAAAATGAGAAATGAGTAATCGACGAAGTCGCTTTGACCTCGGTCAAAGAAATGAGAAATGGAAATGAAAAATGAGAAATGAGGACTCGAGCTTTGCTCGCTTTCAAAGAAAGAATTATGATTACCTATAAATACACGACAAACAGCAAGAGCATTCTGGCCGACCTATATACACCCGTCGGCATCTATATGCGACTGCGCGACCTCTATCCGCAGAGTGCGCTGATGGAGAGTTCGGACTATCACGAACAGAGCAATGCACGCTCGTTCATCGGTGTTAATCCCATAGCCAGTGTGGCGATTGGGCACGGTGTGGCAACCGTCACTTATCCCGACGGGAGCATGATGGAGCGTGAGTTGGACGCGGACTTCGGTACGGCAGAAGCCATCCACGCCCTCATTGACCGCATTGACGTGACCGGTGACGATGCTCACCTTTGCGGACTCTTCGGCTATACCAGTTTCAATGCCGTGCGCTATTTCGAGAACATCGACGTGAAGGACGAGACGCAGCAGAAGAACGATGCTCCCGACGTGCTATATATATTATATAAGGTGGTGATTGTGTTCGACCATCATAACAACCTGCTGAAGGTGGTGACCTTGCGGGCTAATGCCCTAACTGATAACGGAGAATTGATAATTGATAACTCATCCTCCGACATCGACGCCGTGATGAAAGCCATGAACAAGTCCAACGTCCAGGCCTACGACTTCCATCCGGTGGGTGACGTGCTTTCGACACTGACCGACGACGAGCACCGCGAGAACATCCGCCGCGGCATTCGCCACTGTCTGCGCGGCGACGTGTTCCAGATAGTGCTGTCGCGCCGTTTCATCCAGCGCTACGAGGGCGACGACTTCAAGCTGTATCGCGCCCTGAGGAGCATCAACCCCTCGCCCTACCTGTTCTACTTCGACTTCGGCGGCTTCCGCATCTTCGGCTCCAGCCCCGAGACCCACTGTCGCATAGAGAAACGGTCAATGGTCAATGGTCAATGTTCAATGTTAGCTTACATCGACCCGATAGCCGGAACGACGAAGCGCACGGGCGATGCCGACGCCGACCGACGGGGTGCCGAGTTTCTGCGCAACGACCCGAAGGAGAATGCCGAGCACGTGATGCTGGTTGACCTGGCGCGCAACGACTTGAGCCGCAACTGTCACGGCGTGAAGGTGGACTACTACAAGGACATTCAATACTACTCGCACGTCATCCACCTGGTCTCTCGCGTCAGTGGCGAGCTGGACAAGAACGCAGACCCTATCAAGGCGTTTATCGACACGTTTCCCGCCGGCACGCTCTCGGGTGCTCCGAAGGTTCGTGCCATGCAGCTCATCAGCGAGTACGAGCCGCACAACCGCGGTGCCTACGGTGGCTGCATCGGCATCATCGGACTGGACGGAAGCCTGAACCAAGCCATTACCATCCGCACCTTCGTCTCGCGCAACGGCGAGCTGTGGTTCCAGGCGGGCGGCGGCATTGTGGCCAAGAGCGACGTGGAATATGAGTTGCAGGAAGTGAACAATAAACTGGGTGCACTGCGCCGGGCCATCCTGATGGCAGAGAAAATGTAACTTAGGGGGTAAAAAAATGAAAATTGTTATTATAGACAACTACGACTCGTTCACCTACAACCTGGCCCACCTGGTGAAGGAACTGGGCACGGAGGTGACCGTACTGCGCAACGACCAGTTCGAAATGGCGCAATTAGAAGTGTTTAACAAGATTATCCTCTCGCCGGGACCGGGCATACCCTCGGAAGCCGGTCTGTTGCTGGACGTCATCCGCACCTATGCCGGACGCAAGCCCATCCTGGGTGTCTGCCTGGGTCATCAAGCCATCGGCGAGGTGTTCGGCGGACGGCTGGAGAACCTGAGCGACGTGTTCCACGGGGTGGCGACGCCCTGCCACCTGACGAGTGACGACCCGCTGTTCTCGGGGCTCGACCGCGACTTTACCGTGGGCCGTTACCACTCGTGGGTGGTCAGCCGCGACGGTCTGCCCGACTGTCTGGAGGTGACCGCCGTGTCGGACGAGGGGCAGATTATGGCACTGAGACACAAGACGATGAACGTGCGCGGCATCCAGTTCCACCCCGAGAGCGTACTGACGCCCGACGGCAAGAAAATGCTGCAAAACTGGATGTTCTTATGACTGAAACCAATCATACGTATCATTTAATCAAATCATACGTATGATTTAGTCGAATCATACGTATCATCAGAGCAAATCATACGTATCACCGAAATCAGTCATACGTATCACCGAAATCAGTCATGCGTATCATCAGAAAACAACATCAAAAACATAAAAACAAACAATATGGCACAAACGATGAAAGACATCCTGAACAGGATGCTGAACCACGAGGAACTGACTCGTGAGGAAATGAAGAATATCCTGGTGGGCATCACGCAAAGCGAGTACCCCACGGAACAGATTACCGCCCTGCTGACGGCACTGCAGATGCGCGGCGTGACGGTCGATGAACTGCTGGGTTTCCGCGACGGCATCCTGGAGACTGGCGTGCCCGCCATCCTGAACGCCGACCGCTACATCGACGTGGTGGGCACGGGCGGCGACCGCAAGAACACGTTTAACATCTCGACCACCTCGTGCTTCGTCATCGCCGGAGCGGGCTACAAGGTCGCCAAGCACGGCAACTATGCCGCCACGAGCGTCTCTGGCGCCTCGAACGTCATCCAGCACCACGGCATCAAGTTCACCGACGACATCGACCGGCTGAACCGCTCGCTCAACGAGGCCGGCATCGTCTATCTGCATGCCCAGCTCTTTGCCAAGGCCATGAAGTTCGTCGGCCCCATCCGCAAGGCACTGCAGTTCCCCACCATCTTCAACCTGCTGGGTCCACTGGTTAATCCCAGCCAGCCTAAATGCCAGTTGCTGGGTGTGGCCAACCTCGACCAGATGCGGCTGTACAATCAGGTGTATCAGAAGATTGGCATTGACTACGGCATCGTGAACAGCATCGACGGCTATGACGAGATTTCGCTGACCGGCGACTTCAAGGTGACCACCCGTCAGTACGAGCGCATCTTCAAGCCCCAGGACCTGGGCTTCGACATTGCCAAACCCGAGGAACTGGTAGGAGGGGCGACAGAGGAAGAGGCCGCACAGATATTCGACAGCGTACTGGAGAACCGCGCCCTGCCCGCCCAGAAGAACATCGTGCTGGCCAACGCCGCCTTCGGCATTCAGGTGCTGGAGAAGGGCGAGAAGAGCATCGAGGAGTGCATTGACATCGCCCGCGAGAGCATAGACAGCGGCAGCGCCCTGCGTACGTTCAAGAAATTCGTGGAACTCAACTCATAAGCCCTATGAGTCCCATTAATCCCATTAGTCCCATGCAAGACATTCTGCAAGACATCATTGCCCACAAGCACCAGGAACTGGAACGGATGTATGCCAAGAAACCGTCGATGAAAGAGGCCCTACTGGATTCCGGCACGGGCATCATTGCCGAGTTCAAGCGCCGGTCGCCCTCAAAAGGGTGGATCAAGGAGGACGGGCGCGCCGACATCATCCCGCTGTCGTATCAGCAGAACGGGGCTGCCGCACTCAGCATACTGACCGACAAGGATTACTTCGGCGGCCACGACGACTTCATCCGCACGGCCCGACAGTCTGGCGTCAACATCCCCATCCTCTACAAGAACTTCGTCATCGACGAGATGCAACTCTACGAGGCTGCCCTCTGCGGAGCCTCTGCCGTGCTCCTCATCGCCGCCTGCCTCACGAAAGAGCAGTGTGGCAGACTACTGAAGAAAGCCCACCAGCTGGGCCTGGAGGTACTGCTGGAAATGCACAGCGAGGCCGAACTGGAATATGCGGAACTCGGCCCCGACATGTACGGCATCAACAACCGCAACCTCGGTTCGTTCGTCACGGATGTCGAAAACTCATTCCGTCTGGCAGAGCTTTTGCCTAAGGATGCCGTGAAGGTAAGCGAGAGTGGCATTTCGAACCCTGATACCGTTCGTGCACTCCGTCAAGTTGGTTTTAAAGGGTTCTTGATCGGTGAGAACTTTATGAAGACGGCTGACCCAGGTCAAGCACTAAACGATTTTATCTCTAGACTATGATAGTTAAAGTGTGTGGTATGCGTGATGCTGAGAACATCCGTGAAGTCGAGGCCTTAGGCATTGACCTGATGGGCTTCATCTTCTGGCCAAAGTCCAGTCGCTATGTGTCAGTGCGCCCCGCCTATCTGCCTTCGAAGTGCAAGCGTGTTGGTGTCTTTGTCGATGAAGACATAGAGGTGGTTAAAAAGATGGCCCAAGACTATGCCCTCGACTACATCCAGTTGCACGGCAAAGAGTCGCCCGACTACCTCCGTGGCCTTCGTTCCGTATGTGGCAATTCCATCACCACCATCAAGGCCTTCAACATCGCCACTGCCGAGGACTTCGACCAGACCGCGCCCTACGAGGGGCTGGCAGATTACTTCCTCTTCGACACCAAAGGAAAGTCCGTCGGCGGCAACGGCACCAAGTTCGACTGGACGGTCCTCGCCGCCTACAACGGCACCACACCTTTTATATTAAGTGGGGGCATCGGGCCCGACGACGCTGAGCGCGTCCGTGCCTTCCATCATCCTAAATGCATAGGCATCGACCTGAACTCCCGCTTCGAACTGGCCCCCGGGCTGAAGGACATCACCGCCCTCCAAACATTCTTCAATGAATTAAAGACTTAAATGAATTGTAAATAGTAAAATAGTCAAATAGTAAAATAGTAAAATTGTCAAATCGTAAATGAACAAGATTAATTCCCTTTTCGCCCATCGCGACGACCAAAAACTCCTGTCGCTCTATTTCTGTGCCGGAGCACCCACGCTTCATGGCACTGGTGACGTCATTCTAACCATGCAACGCCGAGGCATCAACATGATTGAAGTAGGCATTCCCTTCAGTGACCCGATGGCCGATGGTCCGGTCATCCAGGATGCTGCCACTACCGCCCTGAAGAACGGCATGACGCTCAAGACGCTGTTTGCGCAACTGCTTGCCATCAAGGACCAAGTGCAGATTCCGCTGGTATTGATGGGCTACCTCAACCCCATCATGCAGTACGGCATCGAGCAGTTTTGCCAGTCGTGTGTGGAGAGCGGCGTCAGTGGCGTCATCATTCCCGACCTGCCCTTCAAAGACTACCAAGAGACGGTCAAACCCATTGCCGACAAGTATGACATCCGCGTCATCATGCTCATTACTCCCGAAACGTCAGAAGAACGCATCCGCTTTATCGACGACAACACCGACGGCTTCATCTACATGGTCAGCTCTGCCGCCATTACCGGCGCCCAGAAGTCGTTCGACGAGGCCAAGCAGGAATACTTCCGTCGCATCAACGCCATGAACTTGCGCAACCCACGCATGATTGGTTTCGGCATCTCGAATGCCCAAACGCTGAAAGCCGCTCAGGACAATGCTGCCGGTGCCATCATCGGCTCTAAGTTCGTGACACTGCTCAGCGAAGAGAACGGAAATGCCGACAAGGCACTGGACCGGCTGTTTGAGGCACTAAACTCATAAATAATGTAAAAGCGTGAGCGTTTTCATTCTTTTTAATTACCTTTGCAGTCAGAATCTACTAAACAAAAAACTGACATGAAAAGAATCTTACAGACGCTATTGCTGTGTGTTCTCGTAACCATGACCGCTCAGGCTCAAAAGTGGAATCAGCAGCAATACAAGCAGATTGAGCAAAGCATCCGCGTTCCGCAGTTTGCTAACAAAGAGTTCCTCATCACCAAGTATGGCGCCAAGACTACCAATACGGCTGCCAAGAACCAGATAGCCATTCAAAAGGCTATTGACAAGTGCTCCAAGAAGGGTGGCGGTCGCGTTGTCGTACCTGCCGGACAGAAGTTCCTGACAGCAGCCATCCAGCTGAAGAGCGGCGTCAACCTCGTCGTGGAGGAAGATGCTGTCCTGGAGTTTGCCTTTGAACCTGAGCTCTACCCCATCGTACCTACACGCTGGGAAGGTCTGGACTGCTGGAACCTCAGTCCGCTGATCTATGCCTACCAGGCCAAGGATATCGCCATCACGGGTAAGGGAACCATTGACGGCGGTGGCTCTAACGAGACTTGGTGGCCTTGGTGTGGCAACACACGCTTCGGCATGAAGCCTGGTGGCATTGCCCAAAACCAGGGAGCCCGTGCCCGTCTGCTGAAACAGGCCGAGGACGGCGTGCCCATGGACGAGCGCCGCTATGGTCCTCAGGACGGTCTGCGCCCCCAAATGGTTAACTTCAACCAGTGTGAGGGAATCCTCATCGAGGATGTGACCCTGCTTCGTTCTCCCTTCTGGGTACTTCACCCGCTGCTTTCTACGGATATTACCGTTCGTGGCGTCCATATCAACAACGACGGTCCTAACGGTGACGGCTGCGACCCAGAGTCGTGCGACAGAGTATTGATTGAGAATTGCTATTTCAATACGGGTGACGACTGCATCGCCATCAAGAGCGGACGCAACAACGATGGTCGCGAAGGCGGTCAGGGCAGGTTTGCCGGCAAGCCTTCGAAGAACATCATCATCCGCAACTGCAAGTTTAACAATGGTCACGGTGGTGTGGTTATCGGTTCCGAGATTTCAGGTGGTTGCCAGAACGTCTTTGCAGAGAACTGCGAGATGGACTCTCCCTCCCTTGACCGTGTGCTCCGCATCAAGACCAACTCTTGCCGTGGTGGCATCATCGAGAACATCAACATGCGCAACGTCACGGTAGGACAATGCAAGGAGGCCGTCCTGAAAGTCAACACGGACTATGAGCCACGCGAGATTTGCTGCCGCGGTTTCTACCCCATTGTCCGCAATGTGTTGATGGAGAACGTTACTTGTCAGAAGTCCAAGTATGGCGTCATGATTGTGGGTTATCAGGAGCCTAAGCTTGCCTATACCGTCAACAATATCACGGTACGCAACTGCCAGTTCAATGGTGTTTACGGCAAGCCCATCCATCAGGTTGGTCTTGCACAGGACATCACCTACGACAACTTGACGGTCAATGGTTCTCTGGTTCTCCAGAATCCTCCTTACAAGCACTATTCCGAGTGGCTGACCTATAGCGAGATGAAGCGTGTGCCGAAATCCTATCTGCTCGATTTCTCCAAGCGTCCCAAGTGGAGCTATGTCATGGGTATTGAGCTGGAAGGCATGCTGGACACCTATCTGCGCTATGGTGGCGAGGACATTCGCAAGTATTGTCAGGAATATACGGACACCATGATTAACGAAAAGGGTGACATCCGCGGATATGACATTCTGGACTATAACCTCGACAACATCCGTACAGGTCACTTCGTAACCCGCATGTATCAGAAATGGCCGGAGGCTAAGAACCTGAAAGCCATGCAGACCATGATGAAGCAGTTGCAGGACCAGCCGCGCACCATTGCCGACAAGGTGTTCTGGCACAAGGCCATCTATGCTTACCAGGTTTGGCTCGACGGCATCTTCATGGGACTGCCTTTCCGCACACTGACCGCACCCATCACCGAGAAAGCAAAAGTAGGAAAAGGCAAGAAGGCGAAATATCCTATCATTGACATCTACGACGATGCTGTCAACCAGCTGAATATTACCTATAACCGTACACTGGACCCAAAGACCGGACTGAACCGCCACGCCTATGACGAGACGCGCAAGACATTCTGGGCCGACAAGGAAAGCGGACTCAGCCAGCATTGTTGGGGTCGCGCCCAGGGTTGGTACACCATGGCGCTCATCGAAATCCTCGACGCACTGCCTGAGGACTATGCCCGTCGCTCGGAGGTTATCGACCTGTTAGTGAAGGACTTCGACGCTATCATCAAGTGGCAAGACAAGGAAAGCGGTGTATGGTATCAGGTGATGGACTGCCCAGGACAGGAAGGCAACTACCTGGAGTCAACCTGCTCCAGCATGTTTGCATACGCCCTACTGAAGGCTTATCGCAAAGGCTATGTCGGCGAGAAATACCGTGATGCTGGTATTCGTGCCTACAAAGGTATCATTGCCAACTTCATCAAGGTACATCCCGACAAAACCATCTCGCTCACCCAATGCTGCGAGGTAGCAGGACTGGGGCCCGCTGCCACCCCAGAGGTGATTGGAGCGATGAAGAAGATTAATCCGAAGGGAAAAGTCAAGGAGAACCAGCGACGAGACGGTAGTTACAAATACTACTTGAGCGAACCCATCCGCGACAACGACGCCAAGGGTGTCGGGCCGTTTATCTGGGCTTCCCTGGAAATGGAAATGTTAGGATACACCACAGAAAATTTAACAGCCTCGATTGATCGCGAGGCTGTTCTTTTTCGTAACAACCCCTTCATTACGCAAGCTGACCCGTTGTCCTCGTTGACGGTTGGTAATGGGCACTTCGCCACCACCGTAGATGTCACTGGCTTGCAGAGCTATGTAGAGGAATACAGCAAGGGCATTCCCTTGAATGCCATGAGCGACTGGGGATGGCACTCGTTTCCCAACAAGGACAACCTCAAGCCCGAAGAGAGCGAGAAATCCTATGACTTCGGTCACGGACACCAGGAAATCTATGCCGTAGAATACAAGAAGGCTGAAGACGGACGCCACAAGTTGGCAACTGAATATTTCCGTGTCAACCCTCATCGTCTGAACTTAGGTGCCGTCGGCCTGAATTTGAAAGACGGCAAGGGTCAAAACATTCCATTAGAAGGAATCTCTGAGATCATCCAGCAACTGAACCTCTGGCAGGGCGAGATCACTTCCTCCTACAAAGCCGATGGTCAGAAGGTCAACGTCATCACCGTGGGGTTGCCCGACCGTGATGCCGTAGCCTATCGTATCAGTTCGCCATTATTGACAAAAAGCCAAGCTTCTGTCAGCCTCCGTCTTCCCTATCCTACTGGAAAACACGCCGATGATGCTAGCGACTGGAGCAAAGACGCGCTGCACCAGAGCCGCATCGTCTCACAACAGGACCATGCTGCTATCATTGAGCACCGCCTGGACACGACCACCTATTATATATATATAAGATGGGAGGGGCAGGCCCAACTTCAGCAAGCAAAAGCCCACACCTACCAGCTTAGCACCAATGCAGACGTCCTTGCCTTCGAGGTGGAGTACAGTCCTGTCAACCGAGCCTCAGCCTTAGGAGCCTTCCGCTTCGACGCTGCCCAGAAGGCTACCCAGAAATACTGGCACAAGTTTTGGACGGAGACCGCCTTTGTCGATTTCGGTCAGTGTAACGACCCTCGTGCCAAGGAACTGGAGCGCCGAGTGGTACTATCTCAATACCTGACCCGCATCAACTGCGCCAACAACATGCCACCGCAGGAAACTGGTCTGACCTATAACACATGGTTTGGTCGTCCACACTTGGAGATGACATGGTGGCACGCCGTTGACTTCGCACTATGGAACCAACCGAAAGTGGTAGAGCAGATGCTTCAGTGGTATGACAAAACCGCTGCCCCCATTGCCAAAAAGATTGCCCAACGCCAGGGTTTCAAAGGCATCCGATGGATGAAGATGACCGACCCCTGGGCTGGCGAAGCTCCTTCCAACACGGGCTCGTTCCTCACTTGGCAACAGCCTCACTACATCTATTTGGCTGAAGAGATGTATCGTGCCAACCCGTCTGAAAAAACCTTGAAGAAGTATGCAGAGAACGTAGAGGCTACCGCAGAATTCCTGGCAGACTTTGCCAAGACAGGCAAGCTGTTCGGTCAGACGGCCATGCAGGAGTGCATGACCAAGGACATCAGCTACAACCATCCCTTTGAACTGGCCTATTTCCGCTATGCCCTAAACGTAGCCCAGCAGTGGCGTGAGCGTATGGGCAAAGGCCGCAACAAGCAGTGGGATGACGTCATTGCCCGTCTGAATCCCCTACCTCTCACCAAGGAAGGCATCTACACGGCTGGCCTGCCTATCGGAAAGACAGAGGGGCTGCAATCCTTCGACCCCTTCAACACCGTAGGAGGCGGAGCTACAACCATCAAGGCAGAAAGCTTTGCAGAGAAAGTGCGCAACGACCATCCTGCCGTATTGGGTGCCTTCGGCCTTCTCCCTGCCCATTCCGCACGCTGCGATTCCATTGCAGCACACAAAACCCTAGACTGGGTGATGAAGAATTGGAACTGGCAGACCACCTGGGGATGGGACTATGGCATGATTGCGATGACAGCAGCCCGTTTAGGTCGTCCGGATATCGCTCTCGATGCCCTGCTTATCGACACGCAGAAGAACACATATCTCAAAAATGGTCATAACTTCCAGACAGCAGACCGTCTTCGTCTCTACCTTCCTGGCAATGGAGCCTTGCTCACAGCTATCGCCATGATGTGTGCGGGATGGGACGGTTGCCAAGAAGTGCTGAACCCTGGGTTCCCTAAAGACGGACGTTGGAATGTCCGTTGGGAAGGACTTCACCGCATGCAATAACCAGCATACGAGGAGGATTGGGAGTAAGAACCTTTCCTCCTCGTAAACGTTTAATTGTTAATAATCAATAAGGTACGCTCATTATTCATTCCTTTTTCGTACCTTTGCCTGCGAAACTGATTAAAACTCTTTGTACCTTTAGGTCAAAGAAACTACGAAACAAACAAAAATGAAAAAATATCTACTCACCGTTTTTATAGCATTCCTTACGCTGACTGTAACTGCTACTGATTACGATTCGAACAAGCCCTTTGGCTTCTGTACCCGTTCTTCACGGACAGATGCCAACAGTACCTATAGCGTCACAGGAGGTGGTTGCTATACCTATCCCGTACCATCCGATTTCACAGGGAAGGTCGTTGTCTTGAAATCCAACGGTAAAGACATGAAGAAAGACATTCAGAATGCTATCAAGCAACATGATGTTATCATCTTCGACGGTTCCAATGGCGACTTCATCGTGTCGAGCAACATTAATGTCGAAGGAGACAACAAAACTTTGTTGGGTATTAACAACGCACGCCTTTGTACGCAATGGCATATTACCCCAGAGATTATTACCGCACTCAACAATGCTGGCGTACCCCACATGAACACCCATGAAGGTGGCGGCATTCTGCCCAATGGACAACGCGTCAGAGAGGAGGCGGAATTCAACACCCGAAAGATTATCATCGAACTCACGGGCGACAATAACGAGAACTACCGCAAGTCTGGAATACTCAGGGTTACCAAAGAGAATATCATCATCCGCAATATCACATTCGTAGGTCCAGGATCTATTGATGTGGGTGGAAACGACCTGCTCTCATTCAATGGTGCCAAGCACTGCTGGGTTGACCACTGCGCCTTCTCTGACGGTATGGACGGCAACTTCGACATCACCGTCAGCTCCGACTTCAACACCGTCAGCTGGTGTACCTTCAGCTATACCGAACGCTCGTATATGCACCAGAACACCAATCTCATTGGCTATAGCGACCGTGAGCCTACAGGCTTCCTGAACACCACCTTCGCCTTCAACTGGTGGGGACAAGGATGTGTTCAGCGAATGCCGATGATTCGTGTTGGAAAGATTCACATGCTGAACAATTACTTCAGCTCTACCACAGCCACCAACTGCATCAATCCTCGCAAGAACTCAGAAGTCCTCATTGAGGGCAACTATTTCGAAAAGGGTGTCAGGAGATACTTCAGCCAGAAAGATGCCATCTCTGTAACTTGGGCCGACAGCAATTTCGCCGAAGAGCCCAACCAGTCGGGCACCCCCATCTCTGTTGGCACTACCATCACCATTCCCTACGAATATACCGTAGCCCCCTATGCTGACGTACCTGCAACGGTGAAGAAGCATGCCGGTGCAACATTAAAGAAATAAAACGTAAATAATATCATTATGAAAAGAAATCTACTTACATTATTAGCAGCCATCTTTGCATTGGTTGCTACAGCACAAGACCAAGTCCCTGCCTTCCCTGGCGCTGAGGGTCACGGACGTTATGTCACTGGCGGACGAGCCTCTGACGGGACGACAAAGGTTTACCATGTTACCAAACTCGAGGACGACACCAGTGGAAATATCCAAGGTTCCTTGCGTTGGGCACTGAAACAAAGTGGTCCACGTACTATCGTCTTTGATGTCAGTGGCATCATTGAATTAAAGGGAGATCTTACCATCAATGCGAATACGACCATAGCAGGCCAGACGGCCCCTGCTCCTGGTATTACAATTCGCTACTATACGGTACGTCCAAACGGTGACAACATCATCATGCGCTATATCCGTATTCGACGCGGAGAAGAAAAGGACGTTAACGATGGAGCCGATGCTACATGGGCTCGTAACTTCACTGGTATTATCCTAGACCACTGTTCTTTCTCATGGAGCATTGACGAGGTTGCTTCGTACTACGACAACAACAACTTTACTATGCAATGGTGTACACTGGGCGAAAGCCTCAATAACCCAGGACACAGCAAAGGTGCTCATGGATATGGCGGTATTTGGGGAGGCAAATTAGCCTCTTTCCACCACAACATAATTTTGCACGTCAATAACCGTTCTCCTCGATTCTGTGGTGCACGCTATGGGTGGACTGGCTATACGAGCAACAAACTTTATAGTCAATATAAATGGGATAATTACGTGCAAGCAGAAAATGTAGATTTCCGCAATTGTGTTATATACAATTCTGGTAATGGATGCTATGGAGGACCTGGAGGAGGTTACGTAAACATTGCGAATAATTACTATAAGCAAGGACCTGCTGCAACAACAAATCGAATAACAACTGTCACAGTGGGTGCCATTGGTAATTCTGAAGGTTATCCTAAAGCATATGGAATGACAAGCCGTTACTATATTAACGGTAATGTAATGACTGCAAAAAGTTCTGTTACTGAAGACAACTGGAGTGGAGTCACCTACGACGCGTACAATGATGGTTCATCCGATTCTAAGAAACGTAATGATGGAGTTTTTGATATTGATGGCTACAAATGTAGCCTAGACACACTTAACTTTTATGGTGATGATGTGACACATTACAAGAATGCGAAAGGAAAGAATTGTGTACGTATCAAAATTGACAATCCTATTGCAACTGGCGAAATAACAACACATACAGCAGAGAAAGCTTACGAGAAGGTTTTAGCTAATGCTGGAGCATCTCTCTATCGCGATGCTGTAGATGCACGCTATGCTAAAGAAGCCCAAGATGGTACAGCCACCTATAAAGGCAGCGTCACCAACAAATGGGGATTGATTGACAAAGTATCAGACCAAGGAACCTACGAACTGGAATCCACCACCAGATCTGAAGGCTTTGATACCGATGGTGACGGCATCCCCGACGAGTGGGAGACAGCCAACGGGCTTAATCCTAACAATGCAAATGATGCTCAATTGAAGACTATCGACACTACAAAGGGTTGGTACACCAACCTTGAGGTTTATCTGAACTCGCTTGTTGAGAGTATAATGAAGGCAGGCATGGCTGACGGTGAGAGCAACTACACAGAACACTGGCCTGAATACAAGACTACCGGTATCAGTACTGTTCGAACCTCAGCCATTGCAGCTACAGAATATTACGATCTGAATGGTCGCAGGCTTTCTGAGCCTCAACGCGGAATAAACATCCGAGTGGAGCGTATGGCTGACGGACAGGCAGTCACCTCGAAAGTGATTAAATAACAAAAAACATTTCCTCTGCACAAAAAACATAAAGTGCAGAGGATTTTTTTTTGCACAACCAAAGTTGTTCCCTAGGCAGAGAAAAATATTTTCCTAGGCAGAGAGAAAAAAAAAGATATATGCAACGTAAACGATTACGTTACATCTTTTCACGTTACGAAATTCCATTCTATGTTTTTTTCGTAACTTTGCCGCTGAAAGAGACTAACCATAAAATAAAAGTATTATACTATCTAAATCATGTATCTATGACAAACAAGTACTTCAGATCATTTGTCTGCCTCATCCTAGCACTAATGGGAATGAGTCAAAGTGCTGTTGCTGCTGATTTCAAAGACTTCAGCGTCATCGTCAACAATCAAGGCGGGACGTTGCTGACCAGCGAGGAGCAAGTGCAAGGCACAGCAGTTGAATTTGGTGTTGCTGTAGCTACTGACGGCACAGTCAGCCGAGTAGCCAAAGGCGATGCTTCGTCAGTAGCCACCATCAGTGGCAAGTTCCACAGCGAACACGGTTGCACCAACCTCAAGGTGGTTGTTCCCGTTCCTGGCGCTGTCAAGATTATCGTGGGGCAGTGCACCTATAGCAAATCAGCTATCAACGTTACTGATGCCGACGGAAAGACCGTAGCCACTCTAACCCCATCAAACCCTGCTTGTTGGAAAAACGACAAAGCTAACATTGATGAGTTGTACTACAACGGCGGTGCTACGACACTGACTATTACAGGTATGAGCTATTGCCCATTTGTTGCCGTCGAGGCTGTCAACAACAAGATGGACAATGCTGCAGCCACCGCTACGTTCCCCTTTAACCTGGGTACCGAAGGCCAGACTGCAACCTTTGGCGACATGGATTTCTACTTCCTGTCCAGCAAGGTTACTCACGGAGCCAACCTGATTCTGAAAGACAAGTCAACTCATGGCAGTTCCACTCAAACTCGTTTCCAGCCTACCGTTGCCAACGAGTCAGCAGCCAGTGAGGCTAATGCCATCAAGTTCTTGTTCCGCCCCTACCCTGGCCTCGTGTTCACACCCACCAAGATTTCTCTGAAGTCAACACGCTATGGCACTGACGGTGGCAAGCTCGACTTATCATGGATAAACCCAGACGGTACTACTGTTTCCTTGGCTACCGGTCTGGTTCCCGACCGTAACAACAAGAGTGACCAACCCTCCACATTTGCGTACGATGTTACTGGTGCCACACCAGCCGAAGGCGAGTGCGGACTTCAGGTCAACCTCTACAGCTTGGGCGACACCAAGCAGGTAGGCTTTGCCGACATCATCATAGAAGGTACGCTGACGGGTGAGAAGCAGGAGATTCCCATCCTGGCCTCTTTCAAGGCTAATGGTATAAATTATAATGTGGATGACATCTTCGAGATTGTTGGTGACGACTATGTAGCCAACATCGAACTCTTCAAAGCCGACAAGATGATTAACAGCACCAACCCACTTACCGACATTGTCGCTACAGCTGGTACGGTGGGAGAAGTGACCTATGTAGGCGATGACGAGAAGACAGTAGTCACCATTCCTGTCAGCCACAACAACATCAACATGAAGTGGATTGCCAACTTCGTCCGCAAGCCCTTCTACACCCTGACCTATATTGACACCGACGGCAAGACCGTTATCGGAACACAGCAAGTAGAGAAAGATGCAGCAATCGGTGCATTCGAGTTCGACGGGACCAAGGTTACCGTTGCCTCTGGTTATGCCTTCCGCGGTTGGGCAACAGCCAATAGTGGAAGCACCGCTATCAAATATACAGCTAAGAGTTCCTTCACTGACAACACCAACCTCTATGCCTATACTACTCCCATTGAGGTAGCATCCCCGACGGCTCGCTTCGACTACGACCTGCGTATGGAGAACTTCGATCCCGCAGACCATGAGATGCTGACCTTCGAGGGCACTGGCTACTGGCACGACAAGCAGCACGGCTGGGCATTCCAGAAAGGTGATAAGATCAAGCTTGAGTTAGCAGGCAAGGGTTACATCAAACTGAGCCTCTGCCAGTATTCCAGCGAGGGTGAACTGAAGCTCCTTGCTCCTGATGGAACCACCGTTCTTGGCACAACCGCCAATAAGGTTTCCTCAGATGGTGCCAATGCTACCATCCAGTACGATGGTGCACAAGGTGCCGGCATTCTGACACTTGAGATTCCCGCTGTCAGCTACATCCATAGCATCAGCATCCGTAACCAGGCCGAAGACCCCTACACGGTAGATGGCGACATCTTTGTGGTAAAGCGCGGGGCAACCGATGTAGAGAGTGGAAAGAACCTGCTTTCCATGCTTGAACTTGCCAATGGCATCAGCGGAACAGACCGTAAGATTATCTTCCTGCCTAATGGCATCTATGACTTGGAAGAGACTGTACTGACCGCTATCAGTCGCAACAACATCTCACTGATTGGTGAGTCGATGGAAAGCACCATCATCAAGAATGCGCCTGACATCAGCATCGAGGGTATCGGTACTACAGCAACCCTGCTGAACACCAGCACGGGTCTCTATATGCAAGACCTCACCTTGCAGAATGCTCTCGACTACTACGGAGCACAACGCGCCGGACTGGCTGGCGGACGCGCTGTCTGCCTGCAGGATAAGGGAAAGCGGACCGTCTGCAAGAACGTCAAGATGCTCTCTTATCAAGATACCTATTATTCCAATGCCAACAACCAGTTCTATTGGGAAGATTCCGAGATTCACGGCACCGTTGACTACCTCTGCGGTGGTGGCGATGTTTACTACAACAGATGTACCTTCGTCAATGAAAGCCGCTCGGCTGAAGGCAAGACGGGCTCGGATGTCATCACGGCTCCCTATACCGATTCCAGCAACAAGTTCGGATATGTGTTCAACAACTGTACTATCGAGAACCATGCTGCCAGCTTCAGCCTGGGTCGTGCATGGGGTGGCAATTCTACCAGCGTTTGGCTTAACACCACCATCAATCAGCCTAAGGAGATTATCGACACTCGCTTTACACTGGCCGGTATGAATGTGGCTGCCTACAAGTTCAAGGAGTACAACTCCATGGACACCGAAGGCAATGTCGTTTCTCCTGCCAGCTTGGTAGAGACCTTCACCAAGGACAGTCAGAAGTACACCTACGACATCATCCTGAGCGATGAAGAGGCAGCAGAATTTGCCCTCGACAAGGTATTCGCCAATTGGACTCCTGCTGAAATTGCCAAGCAAGCTATTGCACCTGCCTTCGTAAAACTGGAGGGCACGAACCTCACTTGGGAGGACAACAAGTCTGCCAAGATGTGGGCTGTCCTGAAGAACGGCAGTGTGATTGACTTTGTGGATACTCCTTCATATAAGGTTGATGATGCTACTGCAGAATATGCCATTCGTGCAGTCAGCGCCATGGGCGGACTTAGCAGTACTGTCGTTGCCAACAGCCACATTAGTGTTACTTTGGCAAGTGTTGGCTACGCTACCTTCTACGATTCAAAGAATGCCTACATCCTCCCTGCCGAACTGAAGGCATACGCTGTTTCAAATGCAAACACCAGCGAGCTGACCTATGCAGAAGTAGGAAACATCATTCCTGCCGGTACAGCAGTGATGCTGGAGTCTGCCGACAAGACTGGCGGCGAGTACCTCTTGTCTCCTACAGATGCAAAGGTTACCTATCAGGGTGCCAACATGTTAAAGGGTAGCGACGATGCCACCACCACATTTGCTGACCAGAACAGTTTGTTCTACAAGCTCAGCTTCGGTAGTTCCAAGACTGCCCAGGCAGGCTCCTTCGGATGGTTCTGGGGTGCCGCCGATGGTGGAGCATTCGAGATTGAGGCTCACCGTGCATGGCTGGCCATTCCCATACTGCTGAACGCACCAGCCATCAGCTACATCATTGGCACTGGTGGAGAAGGAACCACAACTATCAGAAACATTGAGAACAAGCAAGAATCTGCTGGAGAATACTACAACCTGCAAGGTCAGCGCGTTGACGTTCCCACCAAGGGTCTGTATATTCACAACGGCAAAAAAGTCATCATTAAATAAATGAACGTTATGAACAAAGTTAGAATATTAGCATTGTCCGCTATCATAGCCTTAGTCTTGACAGCATGCTCCAATGCAGACAACAATGTCTATGAGCGTTTCCACACCTACGATCAGACAGAGAACTTCACCTCTGCTGCCGGAACATACACCGTGGAACTGAAGTTTATGAAAGGACAGCCAGTAGTCGGACAGGAAGTTACCGACTGGGTAACAGTAACCGCCCTGCCCAACAGTGGTGAAGAGCCCTCAAAAGTGGAGATTGCCGTGAAGGAAAATGCCAGTGGTGCCGAGCGCACCACCCTGCAGACCATCACGGTGGGTGAATATACTGTCAAGCTGACAATAAACCAAGGTATAACCTCTGTCAGCCATCCTAACGAGGGAGAAACCGATCAGCCGGCCTACTCACCCAAAATGTAACGTCTCACCTTATTAGTATATTATAGAAAAAGAACGGATTTCCTCCATTGGAGTCCGTTCTTTTAAAACAAGAAGAAAAAAACAACTAAAAAATTTGCTTAATTAAAGTAAAAAGCCTAATTTTGCAGACTGAAAACAAACGGAATGTAATATTCACACTTTACTATAATAAACTAAAACAAAAATTTAACATGCAAAAAAGAAGACTACTCTTAGCCATGTTGCTTTGCGCATTTTGGCTAACGGGCTTCGCCCAGAATGCAATCAAGGGTACCGTCAAGGACAAGTCCGGCGAACCTCTGATTGGAGTTAGCGTTACTTATGGTAGCGGCCAGGGAACAGTTACCGACATTGATGGTAACTTCAGTGTCAATGTTCCTGCCGGCTCAACCCTTAAGTTCTCGTATGTAGGCTATAAGCCTCAGTCACTGAAAGCCAGCGGTAACATGAACATTACCCTGGAAGAGGACAACACAACGTTGGAAGACGTGGTTGTTGTAGGTTATGGTACGATGAAGCGTCGCGACCTGACAGGTGCCGTGGCTTCTGTAACCGGTGAAACGCTAGCCAAGAACCCAGTGTCAAATGTGGCTCAGGCCCTGCAGGGACAACTCCCTGGTGTGAGCGTTGTCTCTCAGGACGGTCGTCCTGGCGGTACAACCTCAATCCGTGTCCGTGGTGGTGGTTCTATCACCCAGAGCAACGATCCTCTTTACATTGTTGACGGTGTTCAGGTAAGCGACATCAGCGATATCCCTGCCGACAACATCGAGAGCATCGACGTACTGAAAGACGCTGCCTCTACAGCCATCTATGGTGCCCGTGGTGCCAATGGTGTTATTCTGATTACCACAAAGGGCTCAAAGGGTGACGGCAAGGCTAAAGTAAAATACAACATGTATTTCCAGTTTAAAAAGTCTTCGTACACTCCCAAAGTGCAGGATGCCTACGACTACGTACTGAATCAATGGAGCTATGCCAAGTCTTATGGTGAGACTTATGGTGATGGAGTGGCCTCTTACTTCGGACTGGGAAGTGCCAACGGCAACCACCTGAATGAGTATAGAAACATGGGTGTTCACAACTATGTGGACGACGTAATGGAGACTGCTTACAGCTGGAACCACGACATTTCACTCAGCGGTGGTAACCAGAACACCAAGTATTATGCTTCTGTAAACTATGTTACCGATGAGGGTAACCGCATCAACACCAGTTTCAAGCGTTGGAATGCAAACTTCAAGATTTCGCAGAAGATTACCAAAGACCTGACTTTCGATGCTGACTTGCGTTACAGCGAGACGAAGAACCAAGGAACAAGTTTCGACTATGCTGCCGGTAACGCCGTATATGGGTACAAGCCCATCGACAATCCTCTGGGCAGTGGCGAACCCTCTGACCTTGGTATGGGTAGTGCCAGTGTTGAAGACATCAGCAATCCTTTGTCAATCATCAACAACTACAATAGTGTAACTACCCGTCAGCGCGTACGCGGTATGGGTACTTTGACATGGAACGTCATCAAGGGCCTCACTGCAAAGACCGAGCTTTCTCTGAGCCGTAACTGGAGCAAGAAACAGGAGTGGGACGGTGGTAAGTCAACTAACCCCTATAATAAGGCTACTCTGACCAATGGCGATGGCTACGGTGTCCGTTGGGCAACTACGTTGAACTATCAAGTACAAGGTTTAGGTGAAGACCACAACCTGTCATTCCTTGCAGGTAACGAGGTTCTGGCCAGCAAGTCAAACAGCAACTCAATGACTGGTGCAGGCTTCCCCGCAGAGTTCAGCGAGGACCGCGCTTTTGGTTTCTTCAGCATGTACAACATGGTTGATGCCTTCCTAACTCAGACTCAGCAGGCTTCTGACTTTAGCAACTCCGTTGGCGAACCTAAGCACACACTGTCATGGTTCGGACGTGTTAACTACGACTATCTGGGCCGCTACCTCTTCACTGCAACGTTCCGTGCTGATGGCAGCTCGAACTTCGCTCCTAACAAGCACTGGGGTTACTTCCCTGCTGCTGCCTTCGGATGGCGTATCAACGATGAGCCGTTCATGGCCAACACAAAGGATTGGCTCGACAACTTGAAACTGCGTCTGTCTATTGGTACCTCTGGTAACGACAATATCGATGCCAGCCTTTGGAAAGAATACTGGGAGCCTAAAGTTGTATGGGATAACGGTGTACGTAAGGTGACTTTCTCACCTGGTGCTGTACTGGCTAACCCCGACCTGAAGTGGGAGACTACCATCTCACGCAACCTTGGTATTGACTATGGTTTCTGGAATGGTAAGCTGCGTGGTAGCATTGAGTTCTATTGGAACACTACAAAGGACATTCTGATGCGCGTTCCCGTTGCTGAGTCAACAGGTCACAGCTATCAGTACCAGAATGTTGGTGAGACCTCTAACAAGGGTATTGAGTTCTCTATCTTCTACGAGATTATCCGTTCAAAGGACTTCAACCTGAGCGTAAACGCTACCTACAACTACAACAAGAATAAAGTAGAGAAGGTTGTTGAAGGCGTAAATGCTGACACAAACACCAACTGGGGTTCTTCTATGAAGCGTCCGTACAACGACTACATCATCCGCGAGGGTGAACCCGTAGGTACCATCTGGGGTTATAAGTCGGCTGGTTACTATACCGTTGATGACTTCAATGTTGTGAATGGTGTGTGGACTCTGAAGCCTGGTGTTGCTGATATGGGTTCAAACGTCACCAACTATTCTGCTGGCTATCTGGCTGCTTATCCTGTTCCTGAAGGACAAGTTGCTCGTCCTGGTATGGTTAAGTTCCAGGATACCGATGGTAGTGGTATTATCACGGAAGAAGACTGTCAAATCGTTGGTCACACCATGCCTAAGCATACTGGTGGTATCAACCTGAATGCCAACTACAAGGGCTTTGACTTCTCAGCAGGCTTCACCTATCAGATTGGTGGCGACGTTTACAACGCTAACGCCATGCACTCTATGATGGGTAACAAGGATACCAGCTTCGGTTGGAACCGTTTGTCTATTGTTTCTGACTGCTGGAAGATGTACGATGTTGATGCTAGCGGCAACTTGGTTGCTGTTACTGAGCCTGCTGCTCTGGCTAGCCTCAATGCTGGTGCCAAGTATGCTCTGCCCTACAATGAGTACGGTCTTGTGAACTCAGAATTCATTGAGGATGCATCTTATCTGCGTCTGAACACCCTGACTCTCGGCTATACTCTGCCGAAGAACCTGACCAAGAAGGTTGGTATCAGCAACCTGCGCATCTACTTCACAGGTGGTAACCTGTTCTGCATCTCTGGCTACAAGGGCAGCGACCCCGACGTAAACACCCGTCCCGGTGGCAACAACGGCTTCCCCACTCCGAACTACGACTGGAACTCGTATCCACGTGCCAGAACTTATACCTTCGGTCTTAATGTTGCATTCTAAATCGTAAGAAAGATATGAAAAAAATAATATATTCAACCCTTTTCGCAACAGCCACCCTCACGTTGGGTGTATCATGTAGCGACTATTTGGAGACTGACACGCTGTCAAAGGCCGATGCAGCCTTCGTATTCTCGACCAACGAGACGGCTCGTGCTGCTCTGGAAGGTGCCTACTCTTCATGGACTGACGCTGCCCAGAACAAAGTTTTCGGTGACGGATTGTACTATGCTGCCGACGTGGCAGGTTCGGACATTGAGCGTCACCCTGAGAACTTCAGCAATCAGCCCGGACGTCACTATCCAGAGTGTTTCTACCAGAATGGTAATTATGCCAGCGAATACACATTGCTGAGCTATCAGAAAGAGAACGACACCTATGCTTCGCTCTATGCTGTCATCAATAAAGCCTGTATCGTAGTTAGTGCTATTCAGAGTTCTGCAGGATTCCAGGAAATGTTAGATGCCGGTGTGGCTTGCACCATGGGACAGCTCTATGGCGAGGCTGTTGCCCTGAAGGCTACCGCTTATCGTGAGCTTATCAAGTATTTCGGTGATGTACCTTATATCAGCGGTAAAACCACTGACCATAATGGTCTTGTAGGTCGTGACTCTATCTATGACGTTATTTTAGAGGAACTGATAGAGGCTGCTCCTGTCATGTATCGTGTAGGTTCTATTCCTGGTATTAAGGGTAAGAACTACTTCTCTCGTACCTATGTAGAAGGTCTTATCGGCCGTATCGCTCTCGAGGCTGGTGGTTATCAGACTCGTCGTGGTGACATCCCCCGTGTAGATGGCAATGGCGACCCACTGACCTTTGAGACAATGGGTACTGAGAACAACGGTGCCACCTACGGTCGCCGCTCTGACTGGCAGTATTTCTATGGACTGGCTAAGCAATACTTTAAGGCAGTCATCGACAATCCTGGCTCTACCAAGTTCATTACTACCGACTCACGTACTCCGGCTAACCCCTATCAGGTATTCTTCCAGCAGATGCATTCCGAAGATGAGAACTATGCCGACGAGAGTATCTATGAATATGCCATCTCACAAGGTGGTGGCAACGATGCACGTCCTTATTCATTTGGTCGTCCGGCTACTGGTGGTTCAAAGAACAACTACCCCTGTAAGAACTATGGTCAGGGCCGTATCAATCCTGCCTTCTACTATGGTGTGTTCGATCCCGCCGATATGCGTCGTGACGTGAGCTGTACTGTTACAGCTACCAAGGGTGCCGACGGTACGGAGATTATTCTCCCCTTCACTCCTGGTTCACAGGGTAAGGGTGGCGGTATCTCTCTGAACAAGTGGGATGAGAACCGTCAGGACAAAGTGTGGACAGCTAACCAGCGTAAGTCTGGTATCAATGGACCATACATGCGTATTTCTGAGATTTATCTGGGCTATGCTGAGGCCTGCGCCGCTACTGGTGATGCTACTACTGCCCGTCAGTATCTGGACATCATCCGCAACCGTGCCTTCGGCTCTGCAGCCGCAGCCAAGACCGATGCCTTCATCGCTAAGGAAGGTTCTTTGTTGAATGCCATCATCCAGGAGCGCGGCTTTGAGTTTGCCGGTGAGGGTGACCGCCGTTGGACGCTGATTCGTACTGGACTCATCGGTCCAAAGATCAAGGAAATTAAGGAACTGACTCAGAAGATGTTCGATGGTCTGAAGGCCAATGGTTTCTACACCTTCGACAATGGCAACACCATTTCCAGCTATATCTGGACGAAGTATGTTGACCTGGGCAAAGGCAAGCGTCTTGTCAACCAAAGTCCTGACGAGAACGATCCCGCACAGTTCCCCGGATGGCGTGGCGTGAACAACGACTGGAGTGCCTATGGTCTTGAACTGCCCGCCAACTACGCACCCAACTTGGCAATTAAGGGCTTGTTCACCAAGCTCACCGATGCCGAGATTGCAGCTTTGGAAGCTGACGGCTATAAGAAGACTAATTGGGCTGTTGACCTCGTAAAGGCTGAAGACGAGTACAACAAGTACCTGTTCCTCGACTACGATTATGTTAAGGCTCCTATCTACCTCTGGCCATTTACTCCCAATGTTCTTGCCAATGGTGGATTCAAGAATGGTTACGGATTCAAGAACGAATAATCCAATCCATTATTCATAACAATAGCGGAGAGCGCAATGCTCTCCGCTATTTTTGTCATCCAACAAATTAATTTGAGGTAGCGAGCACCATCAAGAAGTAGGAATCCTCGTCCTCCGCATTAAGTCTAACAATTGCTACCATTAATGCTCGCAATTGCTACCATTAATGCTCGCAAATGTTATGTTTAAATGTGAAAAATAAATTTGTAATTTTTGCTGCCACCCTGCCACCAAATGGCGTCAAACGCCCTGTTTAAAGGGGAAATTGGTTGCAGCAGGGTGGCAGCAAAAATGCTTATTTGGGCATTTCCACCCCCGAAACGTACTCAAAACCATACTTTTTTCACGTTTTTTGGGCAGAAATATAGGAATGCAGGTGTCCGAAGTAGGAAACATTGGCTGGTTTTAGCAAACTCCGATACTATTTTAGATTTCTCTTGGACTAATTTTGTTTTCTTTCGGACTATTTCAGAATACTCCAAGAGTATTGTCGATTAAGGCTGGGTTATTTCTGAATAAGGCTGGGTTATTGCTGAATAAGGGCCGGTTATTGCTGAATAACCCCCGCTTATTGACGAACAGGTGCTTTCTGCCTTTTCTGCTGCTTCATATCCAATCGTAAACGTTTTCCGCAATTTTATTAAGAAATATTCACGTATTATAGATTATTTGTGTATCTTTGCACCCAGAATATTCTATTTTCATTAATTTATTTAAACTACTAATTTTATGTCTGTTAAATTTAAGAGTATTTCCCGAATGGTACTGACTATGGCATTGCTGCTCATAGTATGTGGCCTACAGGCTCAGACCATTACTGGAACAGTAATTGATGCAACAGGTGAAGCTGTCATCGGTGCTACTGTTCAGGAACAAGGTACCCAGAATGCTACAGTTACTGATCTTGACGGTAACTTCAGCTTGAAGGTATCAGGCAACAAGCCAATCGTAGTTTCCTACATTGGCATGAAGACACAAACCATTGACATCAAGGGTAAAAGTCAAGTGAAAGTGACCATGGAAGATGACAACACCACACTGGAAGAACTTGTTGTTATCGGTTATGGCACAGCTCGCAAGAAGGACTTGACAGGTGCTGTAAGTACAGTAAAAGGTAGCGATCTGGTTCAGGTTCCCGTAACCAATGTTGCAGAAGCACTGACGGGTAAACTGGCTGGTGTACAGATTACCACAACCGACGGTTCTCCCGATGCCGAGATGATTGTCAAGGTACGTGGTGGTGGTTCTATCACAGGTGACAACTCGCCTCTTTACATTGTCGACGGATTCCCAGTATCAAGCATTAGTGACATTTCATCTTCAGATATTGAAGACATCACCGTGCTTAAAGATGCAGCCTCAACCGCCATCTATGGTTCTCAGGGTGCCAACGGTGTAATCCTTATTACCACCAAGAGCGCAAAAAGCGGTAAGACACAGGTCAGCTACAACATGTACATCCAGGGTAAGACCCTTCGCAAGAAGCTCGACACAATGGATCCCTACCAGTACGTGATGTTCCTCTATGAGCGCGCTGCCTTACAAGGCAACTCAGGAATCAGTTCTTTTGAGAAGCGTTTTGGTTCATTCGACGACCTTGACCTCTACAAGTATCAGTCAGGTCACGACTGGCAGGAAGAGATGTTTGGCAACCATGAAATCTCTACCAGCCACAACATCAGCATTAGCGGTGGTTCTGACAAGACAAAGTTCACACTGAGCGGCACTTATGCCAACGATAACAGCCTGATGGAAGGAAACGGTTATCGTCGTTACAACTTGAACTTCAAGTTGAAGCATGAGATTGTCAAGAACCTGGATTTGGATTTCGGCGTACGCTTGGCAGACACTCAGACAAAGGGTGTTGGTACTGGTGGTGGCTCATATAAGATTCGTTCATACGATGCCATCATGACTGGCCCGGTATTTGGACTCTATGATCAGATTGAGATTGACCCCAGCGCTCTGCCTGAAGATGAGTATGAAGAATACATTAATGCAACGCGTACCCTCAAAGACCGCGTGAACGACTACTGGCGCCGCAAGGACGAGCGTAAATACAACTTCAACGCAGCTCTTAACTGGAAGATCACTAAGAATTTCATATACCGTCTTGAAGGAGGTTACGACTACACCTTCTATCAGTTGAAAGACTGGTTTGGCGCTCGCAGTAGCAAAGCAGTCCAGGACGGTGGTAGTCTGCCTATGGGCCAGTGGGATAAGAGAGATTCATGGAAACTTCGTGGAGCTCATACCTTGACCTACAAGAACACCTTCAACAAGATTCACGATGTGAATGTGATGATTGGTCAGGAGTACGTCGGAGCAAACAATGAGACCATGTCTATGGTTGGCAAATACTTCCAGAGAGACATTCAGCCCGAGAAGATGTTTGCCTCCATGCAGAACAACTCTCATGCTACTGGTGCACAGACTATTTCATCAAACCTGGGACAGGAAGACCGTACTATTTCTTTCTTCGGACGTGTCAACTATACGCTGATGGACCGTTACCTCCTGACCCTGACATTCCGTGAGGACGGTTCCTCTAAGTTCGCAGAAGGAAACCGATGGGGCTTCTTCCCCGCCGCAGCATTCGGCTGGCGTATCATTGAAGAGCCTTGGATGGAAAAAGCCAAGAGCTGGATGAGCAACCTGAAGTTACGTCTCTCTTACGGTACAGCTGGTAACAACCGTATCAGCAATGCCATGTATGTTACTCAGTACAAAGCATACTCTGGTTCTAAATACTACGGAGCAACCAACCAGCAGAATCCTCACTACACATTGCAGAACAGCCAGTTAGCCAATCCTGACCTGAAGTGGGAGACCACCATTACCCGTAACATCGGTCTCGACTTCGGTTTCTTCAACGAGCGACTCACTGGTAGTCTTGACTTCTATAGCAACACGGTGAAGGATCTGCTTGTAGAAGTTCCCATCACAGCCATTGGCTACACCTCCATGCAGCAGAATATCGGTGAGACTTCTAACAAGGGTATCGAGTTGACCTTGAATGGCGTTATCCTGCAACATAAGGATTACTCGCTGAACCTCAGTTTCAACATCGGCTTTAATAAGAATAAGGTGGAAAAACTCTCCGACGGTGTGCAGTCAATGCAGTTCAACTCTGGCGGTTTCTCTACCGACATGCGTGGTGCCGACGACTACCGCGTAATAGTAGGAGAGCCTCTCGGACTTGTTTGGGGCTTCGAGTATGACGGCATCTACGGTGTAGATGACTTTGAGACCTATGTTGACGACGCTGGCAAGACACAGTTCAAGTTTGACTCTTCCGGTCGCTATATCCTGAAGGAAGGCGTTGTTGACAACACGTTTACTACAGCCGGTTCCAAGGGTGGTCTGCGTCCTGGTGCTCCTAAGTTCAAGGATCTTAATGGTGACGGAGTCATCGATGCTGACAACGACCGTACCATCATTGGTAAGACCCAGCCTAAGTTCCAAGGCGGTTTCGGACTGAATGCCACCTATAAGTGGTTTGATTTTGCAGCCAACTTCAACTATGTAGTAGGTAACGATGTTTACAACATGGACAAGATGGTTTCCGAGCAGTCTTACCGCAACCAGTGGGCAGCCTTGCGTAGGGAGATGACCCCAGTAAGCCTGGGTGGTAGTGCATGGACCTACTTGAACACTTCTACTGGAGAAATCGTTACAGACTATGAGACCTTGAAGGCCATGAACGCTAATGCAACACGCTGGTCTGCAACAACGATGTCTGACAACAACCCTGTACCCAACTCTTACTTTGTAGAGGATGGTTCCTTCCTGCGCTTGCAGAACCTGACACTGGGCTTCACCTTCCCAAAGACATGGACTCAGAGATTCGCCTGCAACCAGTTGCGTCTGTACTGCACACTTAGCAACGTATTCTGCATTACAAACTATGACGGATACGATCCTGAAGTTAACTCGTCAATCCGTGGTAGCAAGACCAGTGGACTGACACCTGGTGCAGACTACTCAGCTTATCCGAAGTCATTCTCTTGGACTGTCGGTGCTAACATTACATTCTAATCAATCCTCATTTACAACTGAAGAATATGAAAAAAATATATTTATTCATTGCTGCACTGACGGTAACACTGGGATTCTCCTCTTGTGAGAAACAACTGGAAACAGAGTCTCTGTCAGCAGACAACTTGGAATATCTGTGCTCAAACCCCACAGACACCCGTAAGATGATAGACCATGTCTATTCCTACTTCTGCGAGGATACCTATACATCACGTATGAGCACCAACTGGATGCAGAATACCGATGTCGAAGTAGGCTTCCTGACAAAGGCCAATACTGACGAAGCAACACGCCGAGGTGTTTGGGCTCTCAACCCTCGTCAGTTCTCTGATATCAAGAACTGCTGGGACAACTCCTTTAAGGCTATTGACTTCGCCAACCAGTGTATTGAAGGTATTGAAAACAGCCCCATGTACCAAAGCGGCGACAAGGATATGAAGCAACTCCACGGCGAGGCTTATTGTCTTCGTGCCTATTGGTATTTCCTGATGTGTAATTTCTGGGCCGATGTTCCTTTTGCTACAAAGGCTACCACAAAGGACAATTACCAGGATACGGGTGGTCGTGTGGACAAGAACATTATCTACTCACACTGCATACAAGACCTTATCGACGTAGAAGAGGAAATGCAATGGAGCAGCAATGTTTCCGTAGAGCGCATGAACCGTGAGTTTGCACTGGGATTCATTGTAAAACTGGCTATGTTCCGTGCCGGATACTCTATGCAGGCTAATGGAACAATGGCTCGCAGCACACAGACTGGTGACGAGTATTCTGTCATTTACACTGACGAGAACGGTGATGTACAGACAGCTGTTGCTGCCGACGACTACTATAAGGTAGCCAAGGCATACGCCTTGAAACTTATCTCACTGAGAGACCGTGCACTAAACACGAATTTCAAGCAGATTTTTGACAACGAGATTAATTCCTGCAATCCAGCGAATGGCGATGTATTGTTCGAGATGGGCTTCGTACCCAACTCGGGAGGTGACATAGGCTGGTGTCATGGATTAAGCGTAGTTAGCAGTACAAAAGGTGCTGGAACAACTTACACCAACCTGACTCCTAGCTATGCATGCTCATTCGACCCTCAGGATCAGCGCCTGCCCGTAACATGCGTCAACTACCGCTGGCTCTATGACAACAAGCAGGGTGCTTGTGACGCATTAAGCGTTCAGCCTGCCAAGTGGTGTCGTATGGACTTGAACGTTACCAACGTAGAAAGCAAGGGTACTGGCATCAACTGGCCTGTTCTTCGCTACGCCGACGTATTGCTGCTGTTAGCCGAGGCTGACAACGAGATTAACAAGGCTCCCACAGCACTTGCCAAGCAGATGTTAGCAAGAGTTCGCGGACGTGCCTTCATCCATGCCAGCAATCAGAATGAGCAGGTTGTCCAGTATATCGACGCACTCAACACCTATGAAAGCTTCAAAGAGGCCATTATCAACGAGCGCGCCTGGGAGTTTGGAGGTGAAAACATTCGCAAATTTGACCTGGTACGCTGGAACAACTACGCAGATAAAGTAGTTGACGCTATCGAGTGGATTCGTGACGTAGCAGTAAACTACGCACAGGTAAAGATAGTAGGAAACGAGTTTATCTATGACAAAAACCAGGAAATTGAGCCCATGGATGTAGCCAATCGTCTGTATTACAATTACACCAATGGTAAACTGGAGTTTGTAAACGACTACTTCACCTATTGCGATCCTAAGGAGAGTCCATACAGCACCGCATCTACATTGCCTGATGCTGATATCGAGAATCCTGGTGCCACCTTCGATGGATTGAAATACGTTAATTTCGTAGGTGCACTCATGTCGGTTAGTGATACCGACCCTGAAACCAAGCAGAAGTACGGTACTGATGGTGAAGGCAACGTTATCAAGAAAGGTGTGTTCAATGAACGTATTCGCTATTCATGGGTTGGTATTACTGACGGTGTTCTTGACAATGGCACTGAAGACCTGTCAAGCTTACGCACTAAGGTTGCTCCCTACGTAATCCCCATCCCAACCGATCGTGTCATGTCATCTAACGGTGTATTGTCAAACGACGGCTATGCTATTCGTAACAAATAAAAAAACACCATTATGAAAATGAAAAAATATTTTATGATAGCTCTGATGGCCTCATTGATAACAGGGGCTATGAGCAGTTGTAGTGATAATGATAATAAGGGAGAGGCACCTCGTCTGTTTCGTCCTGTAGCATCACTGGAAACCAATACCAATACTATTAAGGCGAAATGGGACAACATTTCTGGTGCAACAGAGTATAAGTTGACACTTTATCGTCTAATTGGCACTGACGAGGCTGGCGAGAACACCTATGAGCCTTGTGCTACCGCTACATGCGAGAAGTCTCCATATACTTTCACCGATCTGGCTTGGGATGAGAAATACCATGTAGAGATTTCCTGTGAAGGTAATGGAAAATCCTCTGGTGTTTATACAACATCTGACGTGAGTGTTGCTTACGTTTCCAGCTTAAAGAGTGTAAAGACCATTGATAATGCAGCCCGTATTACCTGGGATTTAAGCGGTGTAACTATCAAGGCGATTGTTGCTACTCCTGCAGAAGGCGGCGAACCCGTTATAAAGAAGGTATCAAGTACCAATTATGAGGCTGGTAGTGTGGATATTGCAGGTTTGACCCCCAGTACTAAGTATGTCTTCGCTGCTTATAGCGACAGTGAGAACTTTACAAATTCCACTTACGCTGGTAGGTTGAACGACACTACGAAGAAGCCCATTGACTTCGACCTTGAATATGGCGCAGGCAACTGGATTGATATCCGTGACTATGATGAGAAGCAGGCCGTTGACACACTGAAGACAGCTGAATTCTGGGAGCAGGTAAAAGATGGCAATACCATCATCTTACGTGGTGACTTTGACTATAAGGTAAACAACTCACAGCCTTTCACCAAGTCGGTTCGTTTCGCAACAGGCCCAACTCTGGGTGGAAACGCACGATTCATATCTTCTGGTGGACTGACTCTGAAGAAAGGCGTAGATGTAGAGTTCATCGAGTTCCTGAACGTTGATTTCTATAGTGACAAAGCTATCAGCAGTAACCCTGTAATTCCCGTAAGCGAAGGCGGCAAGACTGATAAGGGCTTCGGTGGTCGTCAGGTATTCAACATCAACGGTGTTGCCTGTACGCTGAAGAACCTTACCTTCAAAGGTTGTCATATCGAGGGCTATCGTGCCGTAGTTCGTGCCCAGGCTGATGGAGACAACATCAATAACATCACGATTGACAACTGCTATATCAATGGTATTGGAGATCAGGGTGTGCTGACAACCAATAACAAGAAGGGCGACTGGAAGACCATTAACATCACGAACACGACCCTTACAAACATCGTCATGCTTTGTGACTTCCGTGCCAGTGCAAATACGATAACACTCAATATTGGAAACTGTACCTTCTGTTATGCTCCGATGGAGACTACAGCCAACGCTAATACTCCTTTGTTCCGATTCGGCAGCAATGCTGTGACGCTGAACATTGACAAGACCCTATTTGGTCCTTCTATGCTCACAGAGGGTGGCTCTGGCTCAGCCATACACCCATACGAAGCTGGCCCTAACGGCTCTGTTTACTTGAATGGAGCAAACGCTTTGGTTAGCGTTACCAAGAGCTTTAAGACCAACTTCATTTGGACACCTATTGGTGCTGAAAGTACCACATATCCAGTTGACGGTCTGAATGAACTTAGCATGGATGAAACCAAGCTATGGAATGCACCTGCATCAGGCGAATTCAAGCTTATTGGTCAAATCGGTGAGGATGGAATTGGCGATCCACGCTGGTTCTAATCCCTTTTCTCATACACATTTGAGGGCGAGCATCTTTTAGGTGTTCGCCCTCTTTTTCATTACTGAACAACATAACAATAGGAGGAACGTAAACCTTTTCGTAATTTTTTTTCAGAGAAAAAGGTAAAATGTTTGGCTGTTTCAGAGATTTGTCGTAATTTTGCAACGAGTATAAACTCATTATTAAATAACTAATATACTAACATTTTAAACAAAACAAAAAGCGTATGAAGAAAATTTTTACTCTTATCGCAGTAGCCGCAATGGCTATCAGTGCTAATGCTCAGGAAAAGTACATCATTCAGAAAGATTTTGTACCAAGTAAGGGGCAAGTTGTTGAAGCAACGACAAGTACAACCATCACTTTTTCTGATGATCCAGGTTGGAAGGCTTCAAATCCTGCCGATGGCGGCTTTGTAAATCAGAAAGACTATATTGCAGGTGTTACTGGTACCCAAAATCCCAAGGACGGCGGTTATGATTCCGGCGCTTCAGCTGGTAGCGCATATAAGCCCGCTTCTAAGAATTTGCCTAATGCAGGTGTCTATTACAAAGTAAAAGCCTCACAAGCCGGTGCATTTGAACTCGCACTAAAGGTCGGCGGCGGAAAGAACTTCTATATTTGCAATGCTGATGATGGTTCTGCACTTGCAAATACCGACATTAAAGGTGTTGCCGAAGGTGGTGACTTAACCTTGGATGATTCATATTTATGGTCAGGCGATGGTGAGATGCTTGTAACCTTCAATGCAGAAGCAAACAAGAGTTACTACATCTTCTGCACAGGTTCTAAACTGACATTCTTTGGCTATACCTTTACTTCTGCTACAGGCATTGAATCAGTTAAGGCTTCTGTGAATACTGCTAACGGCGAAACATACAACCTCGCTGGCCAGAAGGTTGACGCTTCAGCCAAGGGTCTGGTTATCAAGAACGGCAAGAAGATGATTCAGAAGTAAACAGAAACTTATTCATAACAAAAAGCAGAGCTTCTTTTAATGTGGGGCTCTGTTTTTTGTTTCTTACTTATTTCCTACTTGAAGAGATTGGAGGAATGCTATAAGGAGATGTCTCTCGCTGGGAGTTGCGCAATTCATCGGAGATTTCCAAAAAGAAATCGTGACCTAAAATTGAAGACACCTTGAATAACAATGCTACAGAGACATCTTCTCGTTTGAAGATGTCGTACATATTGGTTCGCTCACATGGGATTTTTGACGCCAACCAACTGGCAGAACGCCCTTGCTCATCGAGCACTTCCTTGATTCTTTCACCTACGTGCATAATTATATTCCTTTCTAATTCGTTAACTCTAGTTACTTTTGTATCTGGGCTTTTTTTACTATGTTTCATCATTTTCTGTCATTTAGCCGTGACAAATATAGTAAATATTCCTGATTTTTCTTGCAATGCAACGCTAATTACAAACAAAATTCCGTAAATATTCAACATTACATATAAACTTCTACTACTTACACCATCAGAATTAAACAAGTTGGCAATTTGTAAGATAGCAAAGAAAGAAATACATTGGCTTGTATCTTAAGAACTTACGTTCGAAAAATCCTAAATAAATACCAAAATATTTGGTAGTTTCAGTTTTTTTTGCGTAATTTGCGCTACGTAAAACATGAAGCATAAAATATGAAACAACTTTTACGAAACTGGCTTTTAGCGATAACTTTGCTATGTTTCACTACGGTATCGGCACAGGAAAAGACATTGGCATTTCCTGATGCTGAAGGCTTCGGGTGCTATACGACTGGGGGACGTGGAGGAAAAGTGTATCATGTCACCACACTGGAGGATGGCAAACAAGAGGGAACACTACGATGGGCTAATGCACAGCAAGGGCCCAAGACGATTGTCTTCGATGTGTCAGGTACGATTTTCTTGAAGACGGATATACCAATCTGGAACTTTACGTGAATGAAATCATAACGATCAAATAAACATGAATACGAGATATCTATCTAAAACATTAGCATTGGCTTTGTGTACCATCTGCAGTGTGAGTACTGTGGCACAAGTAATCAACTTCAGCATGGAAGCGGAAAAGACCAACAAGAATACTCCTGAAGGATGGAATGAGGTGCAACTTCCAAAAGATTTGCCTACCTTTACTGAAGCTAACACCTTCTACATTACCAGTTATGGTGCATCAACAGAATCTGCTGATAACACCAAGGCTATCCAAGATGCATTGAATGCTGCCAACAGTGCAGGCGGCGGGATGGTGGTAATACCATCTGGCGAGTGGCTGAGCAATACCATTCAGGTTGGTTCAAAGACTGTGCTACATCTTTGTGCCGGTGCTACTTTGAAATGGATAGCATACGGGAATCGAAGCATTACAGAGGGAAATAACTTCATCATCAATAAAGGTACCCCCACGGACGTTGTGATAGAGGGCGAAGGTAACACCTCCATCATTGACGGACAGGGTACCCCCTGGTGGGAACACTATAAAGACTCTGGCGTGAAACGAGGTGCCATCATTCGCTTTGGAAACGGCAACCGCTTTCTATTCCGCAATTTTCGTATGCAGAATGCTCCAGGCGCTAATCTGACCGTCGGTCAGTCAGGCAGGGGAGCCCATACTACTGTTCACGACATTGAAATCAAGAACCCGTCCTCAGAAGCAACCACACCGTCACACAACACCGACGGCATTCCCATTTGGACACAGTATGTCAATATCTACAACTGCACGATTGATACTGGTGACGATAACGTCGTAACTGACGAGAATGCCCAATATGTCCATGTATGGAACTGTGATTTCAAGGCAGGTCACGGGGCTTCCTTCGGCAGCTATACAACTAATATGCACCACATCATTTACGAGAACCTAACCTTCGATGGAACAGGTTGCGGTTTCCGTCTGAAATCAAACAGAGATCGTAGCGGTGATGTACACGACATCATTTTCCGTAACTGCACCATGAACAACGTAGAGGCTCCTATCAGCATGACTGCCTGGTACGACAATACGCCAGACCTCACATCAGCCCCACTGCCAAAAATATCCACAACACCTGAGTTTCACAACATCTTGATTCAGAATGTGACGGCTAGTGGCTATATAGAGGGAAAGAACAGCAACGACAAAAAATATAATGGAATTCAAATTGCGGGTCGTCCTGAAAGTTACGTATATGACGTCATCTTTGATAATGTTCAGATATCTCACAGAAATGGTGTCAGGTTATTCTTCTGCAAAGACATTAAGTTCATCAATGGATGCACATTCACCAGAACAAAAGACAATAAGACCGTAAAAGCTACTGACGAAGACCTGAGTGCTGTCATGGAGCATGAACACGAAGCTACCTATAGCTGGAACAAGACAACAGGAATCGGCTCTGTTTCCGCTTCCGAAAAAACATCGAACGCTCCATCATATACTCTGCAAGGCATCCAGATAACCCATCCGCAGAAAGGACTCTATATTCAGAACGGAAAGAAGGTCGTGATTAAGTGAGAGAAATGAGAGTTTGACCTCATTTCCAAACGTGAACGAGCTCGAACGAAGTTCAAAATCATTATCAAATAACAATAATATGAGAAAACTACTGACTGCTTTATTAGTAACGGTGGCAATAGGAGCAAACGCCCAGGTGCTCCCGTATCAGAACCCACAGCTTTCTGCTGAACAACGAGCCGACGACCTGTTGGGACGACTGACATTGGATGAGAAAGTGAAGCTGATGATGGACACATCGCCAGCTATCCCACGACTAGGCATCCCACAGTTCCAATGGTGGAACGAGGCGCTGCACGGTATTGGACGCAATGGCTTTGCCACCGTATTCCCCATCACAATGGCAATGGCTGCCTCGTGGGACGATGCCCTACTCCATCGTGTATTTACTGCCGTGAGTGACGAAGCCCGTGTAAAGGCACAACAAGCCAAACGTTCGGGTGATATCAAGCGTTACCAAAGTCTGTCATTCTGGACGCCCAACATCAACATCTTCCGTGATCCACGATGGGGACGCGGACAAGAGACGTACGGCGAAGACCCCTATCTGACAACGAAGATGGGACTGGCTGTGGTGCGTGGCTTACAGGGTGTAGGCTACAAAGGCGAAGACCTCGGTGTGAGCAAGTATCGCAAACTTCTGGCCTGTGCCAAGCACTTTGCCGTACATAGCGGACCAGAGTGGAACCGCCATACCTTCAATATAGAAAACCTGCCTGAACGCGATCTTTGGGAAACCTATCTGCCTGCCTTCAAGGCATTGGTGCAGGAGGGAAAGGTGGCTGAGGTGATGTGTGCCTATCAGCGTATTGACGGTCAGGCTTGCTGTGCCCAGACCCGCTATGAACAGCAGATACTACGTGACGAATGGGGATTCGACGGACTCATCACCAGTGACTGCGGTGCTATCCGCGATTTCCTGCCCAAATGGCACGATGTAGCCAAAGATGGTGCAGAAGCCAGTGCCAAAGCCGTATTGGCAGGCACTGATGTGGAGTGTGGTTCGGAATACAAGAACCTGCCTGCTGCCGTGAAGCGGGGTGACATCAAGGAGGCCGACTTAGACCGTAGCTTGCGCCGACTGCTGATTGCCCGCTTTGAGTTAGGCGACTTCGACAAGGACGAACTGAACGCCTGGACCAAGATTCCTGAGAGCGTGGTTGCCAGCAAGGAGCATAAGATGCTGGCCTACGAGATGGCAAAGAAAGGCATTGTGCTGTTGAAGAATAACGGTGTCCTGCCCCTAAACCCAGACATCAGACGTCAGACATCAAGCATCGTGGTGATGGGTCCTAATGCCAATGACTCGGTGATGATGTGGGGCAACTACTCGGGCTACCCCACCCGAACCATCACGGCTTTAGAAGGCATCAGCCAAAAGGGAAAAGCAAGATACATCCAAGGCTGTGGACTTACTCGTAACGAGTCGTTCGAAAGCCGCTACGACAAGGTGCAGAGTCCTCTGGGCTACAAAGGAATGCAGGCCATCTACTGGAACAATACGGAGATGAAAGGAAAGCCTGCGACAACTGTCAACATCAGCAATCCTGTTAGACTGAGCAATGGAGGCAACACAGTATTTGCGCCAGGAGTAAATCTGGAGAACTTCTCAGCACGACTGGATGGTATCTTTAAACCTACTGAGGACGAGACCCTCATCTTTGACATTAGTGCCGACGACAAGCTACGCCTTATCGTCAATGGTGACACACTGGTAGATATCTGGAAGGTGCGCCAACGCATTCAGGGAGAAAAAAAGGAGTTGGCAGTCAAGGCAGGAGAACACTATCGCATCCAGATAGACTATGTACAAGAGGCTGGCTATGGAGCCTTGAACTTTGACATCAAGAAGAAGATAAACCCAACCCAGCAGGAATTGCTGGCACAGATAGGCGACGCAAAAACCGTTATCTTCGTTGGTGGCATCTCACCCAGTCTGGAAGGCGAGGAGATGAAGGTCAGCGAACCAGGTTTCAAAGGTGGTGACCGCACCAGCATCGAACTGCCTCAGGCTCAGCGCGACGTTTTGTCCATGCTCCATCAGGCTGGCAAGAAAGTCATCTTCGTCAACTGCTCCGGAAGTGCCATTGCACTGACCCCGGAACTGGAGTCATGTGATGCTATCCTACAATGGTGGTATGCCGGAGAAGCCGGTGGTAATGCACTGGCAGACGTACTATTTGGCGACTACAACCCCAGTGGGAAACTGCCTATCACCTTCTATAAGAGCACGGACGAGTTGCCTGACTTCCTGGACTATACGATGAAAAACCGAACCTATCGCTACTATACGGGTGAGCCATTGTTCCCCTTCGGCTATGGTCTGAGCTATACGACTTTTGACATCAGCAAACCAGTCTATAAGAATAATAAGGTACGCGTAACAGTAAAGAACACTGGCAACCAGAAGGGAATGGAGACCGTTCAGGTCTATATGCGCCGACTGGCTGACAAGGAAGGTCCGCAGAAAACGCTGAAAGCATACAAGCAAGTAGAGCTGGAAGTGGGTGAAAGCAAGACCATAGACATCGATTTCCCCCGTCAGAGCTTTGAGGGATGGGATGCAGAGACCAACACCATGCGCGTCGTACCAGGCAACTACGAACTGATGGTTGGTTCGTCAAGTGCAGACAAAGATTTGAAAAAGGCTCAGGTAATGATCAAGTAAATTCTGTGAGTCTGGTCAAAGATTACTAATGAGCCACACTAGATAGGCCAGATATAAAACAAGAAGTAGTCCGCCCTCCCAGCGCTCCACGGTATAACGAGTGCGAGAGAACAGCCAGACCAGAATGACGGATAAGAGCATCACTGCCATGTCTATGGTGGTGATGCCTTCTATTTCCAGAGGACTGATGGTTGCGGTCAGTCCGAGAATCAGCAGGATGTTAAAGACATTTGAACCAATGACATTGCCTATGGCGATGGCTGACTGTCCCTTACGGGCTGCTACTACACTGGTGGCCAGTTCTGGCAGCGACGTGCCACCAGCTACAACCGTCAGGCCAACAACGCCCTCGCTGATGCCTAGTGTTAAAGCTACATTGGAAGCAGAGTCGACAAACAGGTTGCTGCCAACCACCAGTCCTGCCAATCCGAAAACGAGATAAAGAAGGTTCTTCCAAACGGGCGACGACTCTTTGACAGCCTCACTACTGCCCTTCTTAGCCTGCATCAGCGTGTAAGTCATAAAGAATGCAAAGCCCAACAGCAGGAGGATGCCATCCAGACGACTCATAAAATGGTCGAAGGCAATCATAATGAGCAGAACAGATGCCAAGACGGAGAAAGGGATGTCCTTCTTCACCGTAGAAGGACTGATAATCATAGGAGCTACCAGTGCAGCAGTTCCTACGATTAGCATGGCATTCATCGTATTTGATCCTACCACATTACCCACAGCCATATCGGGCGTATCATTCAAAGCCGACACCAGACTGACAAACAGCTCAGGTGCCGAGGTACCGGCAGCCACGATGGTCAAGCCAATGATAATTTCAGGGACATTCATTCTTCTGGCCAAAGCCGAAGCCCCTTCCGTTAGCTTGTCGGCACCATATAATACCAAAGCTACACCCAACACGATAAACAGGATATCAAATATCATCTTCGTCAAAATCAAAGTCAAAATCACCATAGCCTTCGAGTGCAGGACCAACAAACTCGTCCAACGCACGACGGTCTTTCTTCGTAGGACGACCGGTACCACGCTGTCGGTCTATGAAGCCACTGATACGGTTCATCTCCAACAATTCATACTGGTCGGGAGTTGTCACGTTCTCGTAGATTTCCGGTAAGAGCTTCGCCCCCACCCTTTGCTCTATGGTTTTCAGTATCTTAAAAGAATAGGTCACGGGAGGTTTGCGCACGCTAATCACCTCGCCTACTTTCACCATGCGGCTAGGCTTCACATTCATGCCTTGAATCGTCACACGACCATTCTTAATGGCATCAGCAGCAATGGAACGCGTTTTGAAGATGCGTGCTGCCCATAGCCACTTATCTACTCTTGCTTCGTTTGTTTCTGCCATACAGGTGTCTTTCCCAACTTATTATACTGGTTCATCGTAACATCGATGCCTGCCAACACAAAACTCTTGACAATATCAACGGCGACGTCAATACTGGGCTGCAAGTGCTCACGCTCCTCTGACGAGAAACGGCCCAACACGTGATCAATCTGCATACCTATAGGATAATCATTACCAATACCCATACGCAGACGGGCATAGTTCTGTCCGATAAGTTGCTGAATATGCCCCAAGCCATTGTGACCTCCGTTACTGCCATTGCCTTTCAGACGAAAAGCGCCCAAGGGGAGTGCCACATCGTCGCTGACAACCAACAGCCTACTCTGATCTATATTTTCCTGGTTCAGCCAATATCGTACAGCATTACCACTGAGGTTCATAAAGGTGGTGGGTTTCAATAAATACACCTTCCGACCCTTCAAACTTGTTTCGGCCAAAAAACCATAGCGCTTATCAGCAAAAACGATATTGGACGCCTTAGCAAAAGCGTCCAATACCATAAATCCAGTGTTGTGGCGGGTTTCGGCGTACTCATCGCCAGGATTGCCCAAACCAACAATCAGATACTTGTCCATTCCTTTAAGGTAACAGGTAAAAGTGATAAGTGATCAATTTGCTGCCGCCATTTCTGTCCGGAAGGAAATTTTTCACTTTTCACTATTCACTTTTCACTTATTCAGCAGCGGCCTCAGCAGCAGCAGAACGAGAAGCACGAGTAGCCTTAACGGAGCATACGATAACCTCCTTAGGAGTAGCAATCTCCAGACCCTCGAAGCTCAGTGAGCCAACCTTGATGGCCTTACCCAACTGCAACTCAGTAACGTCGATGTCCAACTTCTCAGGAATCTGCTTGTAGGGAGCGGTAACGTTGATCTTACGGATAGAAAGACTCAGACGACCACCATCGCGAACACCCTGAGCGTGACCAGTGAGGTTCACGGGAATACCAACAGTAATGGGCTTGGTCTCGTTGATCTCGAAGAAGTCAGCGTGCAGCAGGGCATCACTTGTGGGATGGAACTGGAGTTCCTTGATGATAGCCTTGTGCTCTGTACCATCGATGTTCAGGTTTACAACATATACATGAGGTGTATAAACAGCCTTGCGGAGCTCAGCCATAGAAGCTGTGAAAGCAAATGCCTCGGGCAGACCATTCTCACCCTTCTTCTCACCATACAAATTACAGGGAACCATTCCCTCCTTACGAAGCTGCTTTGAGGCTTTCTTGCCTACGTCGGTGCGCTTCTGACCACTTACGTTAATCTCTTTCATAATTAATAAATGTGTTACTCTAAAATTAAGTATTTTGCTTAATTCACCATCACACGATGCGAAAAGCGGGTGCAAAGGTACGAATTTTAAATGAGAAATGAGTAATGAGAAAGGAGAAATGGCTTGAGCAACAGACTATTTAACATTTTTTTACAACTCAGTTATACTCCCTTTGCCAAAACTATTTATTCACCACATCATCATGCGGAGAGTTTCTTCAGCATGCTCTCGCATACGCTTTGTATTGCTGTTATATTCCTTGTCCTTGGTGGCTTCGAGGAACCGTGTCAGATATTCGCGTGCCTTGTCCAGTTGGCGCAACTGCATATAACATAGTCCCATCTGGTAAGTCAGTAAACTGACGTCCTTTTCCTCCGCATAGCGCATACAGTCCCCTAACTCCTGAAGACGGAAATCGGGCTCGCCCTTCATGCGGAACGATTCTGCCAGTTCCTGATGCAGACGAAACAAGGTCTTGCGGTCAGGAATCATCAACTTCTTAGCTTCGTCCAGATAGCTCAATGCCTCGGCACCTAAACCTATCTTGTTGGCGGCAATGCCTAACATGAAGAGGCAATAGCCGTGGGTGTCGTTATGTCGGGCAGTGGCTCGGCTTAGGTATTCGTAGGCATCACCATACCGGGCTGTATTCATGTATATCAAGCCTTTGGTATAGAGCACCTTGAAACAGGAATCGCCCAACGCCTCAAGATGAGCCAATTCGCGTAGTGCCAGGTCGTAGTTGCCCACCAGATAATAAGCATCTGCCAGCTGACGATTGACCAAGATGTGGGTGGCATCTTGTTGCTTGTATCGCTCACAAATCTCAATGACAAGCCCTGGGTTTACGTGTTCCTTGTCAGCATTGTTCAGGCGATAGGTAAGGTCGGGAATGATGTCAGCCATAGGATTGCGCTTCACCACCCGCTTGCCCCAATAGATGAGCGAATCTGTCTGTCCCATCTGACAGAAACAGTCGTAGCGCAGACGCATATCATCAAGAGAAAGAATGTCCTCGCCAATATTTCTGAGCAGGTCGATGCTTTGCTGATAGTATCCTCGCTCAAAGAGTTGCTTTGCCTGTATGCGAAGACTGTCTGTTGGAGTTGCCGATAAAATGAGGAACGAGAAGTGCGAAAAGAGAAATGTCATCAGTATCTTTTTCATTGTTTCCCCTCCTTCTTTAATAGTTCTTTCATGCTGAGCGATCTACCAGGTAGTTGTGTGGAATGGCTCGGATGTCAAGGCGTTTCACCTCAGGCAGCATCTTGCCTGTCTTGTCGTTGAAGGCCCGCAGGTTTTTTATTTCGTAAGGATGCGCGTCTTTCGGGTGACTGCGCAGGTCGAGTTCCTTGACCTTTGACCACCATTGCTTCGATGTCTTGTCCATTGACACCAGCACCACCGCCAAGTCCTCAGGAAACATTTGTGCCGCCATCTTGATGTTGGGCATCTGTTGCAGACAAGGCTCGCACCATGAAGCCCAGAAATCGACATAGAGATATTGTCCGCGATAATCATTCAGATGGAGCACATTCATATAGTCGCCCACCTTCAGAGGTTCATCGAAGAAGCGACGGCTATAGCGTTTCCAAAACAGGCTGTTGATGGAAAAACTCTCAGCAGACATGTAGTTACGCCCCAACACGCTGTCATTGACAAAAGCCTGAATGGGAGGATAGTCGCGGAAGCGATTCAATACCGAGTGCATCATCTGGTCAACCTCCTTCTCCGTATAACCATACATGGAAGGATTCAGCCTATGCGAGCCATAGACTCTGGACGCAGCACCCAACACACCATAAGGGCTCTTGCCTGTATTGGCATAGTGTAGCGCCAAGCGCTCCTTAGCCACATCCAGTTCATGACGAATCTTACCCAACGAGTCTGCTTCCTGTTCCGTGATGCCATAGCGTTGCATCTGGCGGTAAACCTTGCGATTCAGTTCGCTGATGCTGTCCATCTGCTCGCCCACATGTATCTTCATCTGGTCCCCATTCTTCACAACGGCAGGTACGATACCAGGTCCGCGACGACTGAACATCAGGTTAACATTATATTCGTAGGGCACCGTTCCATACAGCGTTCCCTGACGGTGCACCGAGTCAATGCTGATGCTGTCGTGCAACTGCATTTCACGCTCTATTTGCGAATAAAGATACACCTGTTGTGGCTGACTGGCTATGGCTGAGTCAACTGAAAGCGTGATGCTGAAGCGTTCTTGCGCTAAAGCAGAGATTAGCGACAACGTGCTGATAAGTAATACGGTGAATATATTTTTCATTTTTTTGTTTTACTTTTTCCAAAGTTGGTTGTACGAAGTAGCATTTCAGCCTTTTCTATCATCTCCTTTAATTGCTGGGTAGGCGTTTCTT
>CACXTX010000012.1 GCA_902770635.1 uncultured Prevotellaceae bacterium
GAAGTTCACGAAGGACCCGAACGACCCCGGCGTTTATCGCTACGTGATGTCGCCCGAACAGTATTCGAGCCTGAACCAGAAGAAGGTGATCAAGGAGGCAGCTCTCCGCTCGGGTGTGAGCCAGGGTGTGATGCAGGCATGCTGGGATGCAGCTGGTGAGGTGATCAAGGCGTGGGCTACCGAAGGCCACAGCGTGGCTCTGCCCGGACTGGGTACCATGCGTTTCGGACTGCGCTCGAAGTCCGTGGATGACGTGAACAAGGTGAAGACCGGTCTGATTACCAGCCGTCGCATCATCTTCACCCCCGACGTGGACCTGAAGGACGAACTGAAGAACACGGCTATCGTCATCACCTGCTACGACCGCAACGGCGAAGAGGTGAAGCGTGTGACCAGTGCGGACGACGCAGAGGTGGAGGACAACGAGAACGGCGGTGGTGAGAACCAGGGTGGCACTGACAACCAAAGCCAGGGCGGAGGCACGAATTCTGGTGACGAGAACCTGGGCGACGGAGATTAAGCGAAAAGGGCTGCGGCCCTTTTCTAGTGAAAAGTCTTTGACCAAGGTACAAAGCGACCAAAGGTCGAGCGGAACAGTGAAAAGTGAAAAATTTTCTACCGATGTAGAAGTGAGGAATGAGTAATGGAAATGGAAAATGAGAAATGAAATAAGCGGAGAGGAGGAAATGAGATGAAGAAGAATCGATTGATTGAGGTGGCGGTGAAGGTGATAGTAGCCGCGCTCACAGCTTTCCTGACGGCACTGGGTACTACCAGCTGCATGAGGTAAAAGGGAAGAAGGTTGGGCGTAATGCTCAGCCTTCTTGTATGTTAAATGATGTTGTATTATACCGAAAACCTGCTCAAAATTACCAGAAAAAACCTATTTTTGTTATTACAATCGTGCAAAATGACGGCCTAGAAAATAAAATCAAATAAATATTGTAAAATATTATGTTTAAACCATCTTATCATTTAACAACAGAAGCGATTTTGCTGATATCCGAAATTTCAGAACAAGTAGGGATCCTCGAAACGCTGACAGAGAAAGAAGAAAAAGTCCCGGAAGAGAACGTTGACCCGTTCCTGGAAGACAACCTTCTAAGCGCACACGAGAAAATGACAGACGGACTGAGCGATGGAACAGGACGGTACAGAACTGACGATCCGCGCATCCAATTACACATGTCCATGCTCTTCGACTGGCTTAAGTACACCGACGAGCATCCGCTCATCAGAAGTTGTATTTTTCATTACGAAATAATCGCCATTCATCCCTTTTTGGAAGGAAACGAACGCCTGGGACTATACTGGCAGGTGCTTCTGTTGGCTCAATGGAGGCCTGTTTTTGCTGGACTGTCTCTCGAGTCCGTTGTCATAGAGCGTCAGCAAGAATATCGGCGCGTATTGGCCTATCACGGTGAAACCGCAAAAACGAGCCATTTCATCGAGTTTATCCTACACTGCTTATTAGATATTATTGTACGCGAGGTAAAGAATAAAGTAGAGAATAAAGTAAAGAATAAAAGTAGAGGAAAAACCAAGGAAAACACGTCCGAAAACGCCCTAAACGAGGGCAACGAAGCCCAACTTTCCAAGTCTGAGCAGCGAGTTGTCAAGCTCCTGACTGCCGATCCGCGCATCACCATAGGCAACCTATCCCAACGCCTACAGCTCTCCGAAGCCGGTATTAACAAGGTTTTAGCCCAGCTCCGCAAGAAGGGAATCATCGAACGCGTGGGTGCCAACAAGAATGGCTCTTGGAAAGTCAATATCTAAGCATTTCCTTGAAATAATTCATTATATACCACTCGCAATCAATATATTATAATGAATAAACAAAAGAGGGCTATCACCATCGACAGTCCTCTTTTTCATCCCGGTATCTTCATCCAACACCCCCTTTCCGCTATCTTTTATGTACTCAATTAAAAACTTTCCGAATACTTGACATTATTATCATTCCTATTTGCCCTCTTTTTGCCCTTCTCGGGAACTTTTTCACGTGATTTCCTCCGCCATCTCCATCCATTAAGTTTCTTTCGGACTCAACCCCTACCCCACCCTTCTCTCATCTCACTGATCAAGCAAAAGTCCGTCTTCCCCAATCTATGAAACCTATCCTATCACTACCCACTGACTGTTTCCAAACTCACTTTCCTGCTCATATGAGAAAATAATATTCCTTTACATTATAACATATATACGTTAATCATACCCCACTTTTCGTGTATAATATTTTCTTTGTGTACGTTTTACACTATTCCAATTCACAACCGCAAAACTGTCTATTTTATCAATCCTCCGCGTTAGAGAATACACAAAAAAAAGAAAGGCTGCACCAACTTGTGCAGCCCTTTTGGGGGATTCTAAAGATGGGAATGATCAGAAATCCTTGGTCATCTCAGCCACCTCGGCATTGATATGGTCAACGAACTGCTGGATGGTCATCACGGTCTGTTCGCCACCACCCTGTGGACGTACGGCAACGGTGCCGTCGGCAGCCTCTTTCTCACCCACAATGACCATATAAGGAATGCGCTTCTGCTCGTTGTCGCGGATCTTACGACCGAGCTTCTCGTTGCGCAGGTCGATAGTAGGACGAACGCCACCAGCCTCAAACTTCTTAGCGACCTCCTTGGCATAGTCGTTATACTTCTCGGACAGCGGCAGGACAGCCACCTGCTCGGGTGTGAGCCAGAGGGGGAAGTGGCCGCTGGTGTGCTCGATGAGTACGGCACAGAAGCGCTCCAAAGAGCCAAAGGGTGCGCGGTGAATCATAACGGGCGTCTTCTTCGTGTTGTCCTCGTCGGTATATTCCAACTGGAAGCGCTTAGGCAGGTTGTAGTCCACCTGAATGGTTCCCAGCTGCCAGCGACGACCAATGGCGTCCTTAATCATGAAGTCGAGCTTAGGACCATAGAAGGCAGCCTCGCCGTATTCCACCTTAGCACGCAGTCCTTTCTCCTGACAAGCCTCGACGATGGCCTTCTCAGCCAGAGCCCAGTCTTCGTCAGTACCTACGTACTTGTCGTGGTCGTTAGGGTCACGCAAAGAGATCTGAGCCTCGAAGTTGAAGCCAAAGGCGGTCAGCACAATGCCAATGATGTCCATCACATTCAGGAACTCCTGCTTCACCTGGTCAGGACGACAGAACAGGTGGGCATCGTCCTGCGTGAACGAACGCACACGCGTCAGGCCGTGAAGCTCGCCACTCTGCTCGTAACGGTAAACGGTGCCAAACTCAGCAATACGCAGTGGCAGGTCACGATAAGAACGAGGCTTCCAAGCGAAGATTTCGCAGTGGTGAGGGCAGTTCATGGGTTTCAGCATGTACTCCTCGTCCTCCTCGGGGGTGTGGATGGGCTGGAACGAATCCTTGCCATAGTGAGCATAGTGACCAGAAGTGACATAGAGGTTCTTGGAACCGATATGCGGCGTGATGACCTCCTGATAGCCGAAACGCTTCTGAACCTTGCGCAGGTGGTCCTGCAGGCGCAGACGCAGGTCGGTACCCTTAGGCAACCAGATAGGCAAACCCTTGCCCACCTTGTCGGAGAACATGAACAGCTCCATCTCCTTGCCAATCTTACGATGGTCGCGCTTCTTGGCTTCCTCGAGCATGACGAGATACTCGTCGAGCATCTTCTTCTTGGGGAAAGAGATGCCATAGAGGCGCTGCATCTGCTCGCGACTGGCATCACCACGCCAGAAAGCGCCAGCCACAGAAGTCAGCTTGATAGCCTTAATCTCGCCGGTATCTACCAAGTGCGGGCCACGACAAAGGTCGGTAAACGCGCCCTGGGTATAAGTCGTAATCGTACCATCCTCCAAGTCCTGCTCAATGTGCTCGCACTTGTAGGTCTGACCATCGGCAGCAAACTCCTTGAGCGCATCAGCCTTGGCAATCTCCTTGCGAACCACCGGCTCTTTCTTGGATGACAGTTCTTTCATCTTAGCTTCAATCGTTGGGAAGTCGCTCTCCTTAATGCTCTCGCCGTTGGGCAGCAGCACATCGTAGAAGAAACCATTCTCGACAGCAGGTCCGAAACCAAACTGGATGCCCGGGTACAATTCCTGCAGAGCCTCAGCCAGAAGGTGTGCTGAAGTGTGCCAGAAGGTGTGCTTGCCTTGCTCGTCGTCCCACTTATAGAGCTCGATAGTAGCATCCTCATTGATAGGACGGTTCAGCTCTACAGTCTCGCCATTTACGCCACAGGCCAAAACGCTGCGTGCCAGAGCTGGCGAAATGCTCTCGGCAATCTGAAAACCAGTAATGCCCTGTTCATACGAGCGAACAGATCCATCTGGGAAAGTAATGTTGATCATATTTACAATATATGTTAAAGATTAAAATTCTATTTTCTCACCTCTACACCAACTCATACGGTCCTGTAGGCGTAGTACGCTTGAGCACCTCCAGCTGGAAATCAGCCCCAGCAACGATGCCATAGCCACGCAGAACGGACTCAACGGTCTTACGGGCCAGTTCCGGATGATTGTTCTCCTCACTGAGATGGCAAAGCCACACGTGGCGTAACTGCTCCGACATATTCTCGGCAATAGTCACTCCACAGTCGTAATTGCTGAGATGACCGGTCTTTGAAAGGATACGGTCTTTGAGGAACTGAGGATAAGGACCATTCTGAACCATCTCTATATCGTGATTGGCCTCAATAACCAGATAGTTGGCGCGACCGATAAACGACTTCATCTCGTCGGTGACCGAACCCACATCGGTCATGATGCAAAACACCACACCTTCCGCTTCTATCAGATAGCCCACATTGTCGGAACTGTCGTGCGGAACAGCAAAGGGAGTCACCAGAAACTCTCCTATCTGTTGCGTGACGCCTTTCTCCACGTAACAGGTGAGCCCGGGTGCCAGCTTCTTGGTCACACAATAGTTGCGGTTAATGCCCTCATGCACCTCCTTGGTGGCATAGACCGGCACCGAATAGTCGTGACTGAAAGAGCCTACCGACTTGATATGGTCAGCATGATCGTGGGTGACAAGCACATGATGAATCTGCGAGAGACTGCATCCGTAGTCCCTACAACTCTTTTTCAGGCCTCTCAACCCTACGCCTACATCGATGAGCAGGGCATCCGTAGAGGTTGCCAACTCATAGCAGTTACCACTGCTGCCACTGCCAAAAGAGATGAATTTTAGCATGATTCTTTCAAATTTTGTGCAAAATTAATAAAAAAGTAGCGGTTTTTACTTATCTTTGCAGAGATTTTTCACTTATTTAATGGTATGAAAGTGTTTTTTCTATTTTGCGCGGCTATTTTGATGTCCAGTTGTGACTTCACCAGCGACCATGATCAAGAAGCGACAGAGGCTGCCGTCTGCTGGGCTGAAGCCTATTTCAACTACGATTTCCACAAGGCTGAGGAATACGCCACCCCAGAAAGCGGGCGATGGCTGAAATTTGCCGCATCAAACACTACTGAGCACGACCTGCAACTGGTTCAGCAGAACGGAAACGGGGCGACAGTGGAAGTGGAAGACTTTTTCCCGGAGGCCAACGACACGCTGCGAGTGGTGTCGCTGAAGGTCAGCAACTATGTCAGCAGCACACTGCCGGCAGAATCGGCACAGCTGGTGGATGAAGGTGTGTTCAACATCACCACCGTACTGAGAGACGGGAAATGGTTGGTTAAAATGGAAGGCCTACCGCAAAGTGAAAAGCAAAGTCGCGACTGAGACGAGGATGTATCAAGGGGAAATGGTCCTTCTCATCCTCATAGGCCGGATTGACAGCCTTCATACCCATATCAAAGCGAACGACAAAATAGTCGAAATTCAAGCGAATACCCATTCCGTAGCTGACAGCCAACTGTTGCCAGAACTCTGACATCTTGAACTGTCCACCAGGCTGGTCTTCATATTCGCGAAGCGTCCAGATATTACCTGCATCGACGAACAAGGCTCCTCCAAACTTCCAGAACAGGTTGGCACGATACTCCAGATTCAAGTCCAGTTTCATATCGCCCGTCTGGTTGATGAAGTCGATGCGTCCGTCCGTCCCGATAAACTTACCGGGACCCAGGCTGCGCACGCTCCATCCTCGCACACTGTTGGCACCTCCAGAGAAGAAGCGTTTCTCGAAGGGCAGAATATTGCTGTTTCCATAAGGATAGGCGATGCCAAAGCCTAAATGGAACACCAGTTGGTTGTTATAGTCAAACACGAACTTACGGGTAAAGTCGAACATACCACGAACATACTGTGCATAGGCTATATCGATGAAGGTATATTGTCCTTCGTCATTCTTATGAAAGTTGAACGCCTTAGAAGCCAGATTAAGCAGATTACCCGCTGTCTCGACACTGGTCTTAATGGCATAAATACCATTGTTGTACGTATAGCCAAAGCCCAGTTTCATGATAAACAGGTTCTCGTAGTTATATCGTAGGATGGAGTTGCGCGAATCCGTATTGTCCAGATACTCCCGTTTAAACGTGTCGCTGATCCAAGGCATAGAAATATAGTTCAGATCAAGGAGGTCCACCTGATAGCGGTCGTGATGGTTCTGGTCGTGCCACTTATAACGCCAGGCGACGGAGAACACCCTGCGCATAAACTCCGGACGGTTCTGGAGGTCGTACAGGAGCGCCACCTCAGAGGAAGCATTGACACGACGACGGAAACTGGAGGACAACAAGGGAGCGATGAAACGGGGGAACGACAAACGAGCCTCAGCACTATACTCCATAAAGTTCTTGTTGCTGTAGCCCTCCAGACCGCGAATAGCCTCATAGGCTCCACGCAGCACGATGCTCAGATTTTCAGAGCCATGAAAGATGTTGCGGTTCTGATAGGTCAGAGATACGGCTGCACCAAAGTCGCCTGCGGTATTGGTTCCCTCTGGTTGGAAAGAGATGGTAGAAGGCTTGTTGGTGCTTACATGAATATCACAGTCTAAAACGGGTTCAAAATCGCGTTCGTGGAAACTGATATTGGTATATCGCACAGCACCCAATCGACCGAAATGGTTATAGGTGCTTTGGAGGTCATCAAACGCATAGAGTGCACCACTCTCCAAGAAAGTATTGCTGCTCAGCACCGACTGACGCAAGGGGATGACCGAATCATTGGGATTGCCACTGACGAATTTCACGTCACCGATGGTATATACCCGATGGGGCAGATTACTCTCCTCGCCACTACGGTACTTATCCAACACAAGTGTGATATCAATAAGATGGCTGCCTGGAACGGAGTCAGCCTTATAGCTGATGAAATCCTTGTTGAAACGATAATAGCCACGATTAGCCAGATAACGGCTGATGCGGGAGCGTTCGTTGTCGAGATTGGCTACATTAAACATCATGCCCGACTTAAGCCCACGACGCGTACTGTCTGCCATATTCAGCAAAATGGCTATAGCGGAATCACGGATGTCGTAATCTACCTTATTAATAAAATAGGGCTGGCGGGGATGCAACAGGTAGGTGGTAACCAACTTCTTACCCTTTATCTCATTATACACATCGACAGAGGCGCGCAGATAGCCCATATTCTGCAACTGCGTCTGTAGCATTTCCATTGAAGCCCTCGTACTGGCAGAATCGTACAACTGGGGGGCTTCACCAATAGAGCGAAGGAACCGGTTAATCCATTTGGTGGTATCACGACCTGAGAGGGAATAAGTGGCCAAGGGCAACTTGGCGGCAGAAAACCAGCGCGAGTTGCCCCGCTGACGAACCAGTTGACGCATCTCGCTGGGATTGACACCCAAGGCATTGGTATCGCACTTCACCTTCACTTTGTCCAACAGGTATTCGCCCTCAGGAACAAATTTCGTCACTGAGCAGGAAGCCAACAGGGCAGTGATAAGCAGCAATATGAAGATGCGAATACGCATGATTTGCTAATTTTTCGGCAAAGGTACAAAAATTATTCTTATTTTTTATTATCTTTGCAAGCAAAAGTGAAACAACATGCTTAGCAAGAACCAAATAAAGTTTGTACGTTCTTTGGAATTGAAGAAGAACAGGAAGCGCGAACACTTGTTTGTAGCAGAGGGTCCCAAGGTGGTTGGCGACCTGCTAAGGGCGGGCTATCCCCCCCACTCTATCTTTTCAACCAGTCCCCGACAAGACGGACAACTGGTGACGGAGGAAGAACTGCAGCGCATCAGTTTCCTGCAACACCCACAGGAGGTCTTAGCGGTGTTTGAGATTCCTGACGCAGAACAGCATCCCATCAACCCCAATGGACTTTCGCTGGCACTTGACGGCATTCAAGACCCGGGTAATTTAGGCACTATCATCCGAATTGCCGACTGGTTTGGCATCGACGCCATCTACTGTTCGCACGACACCGCAGATGTCTATAACCCTAAAGTCATCCAGGCAACAATGGGTAGCATTGCCCATGTTCCTATCATATATGGCGATTTGGTGGAACTCATCAGCAAAGCATCCTGTCCTGTCTATGGTACCCTGCTGGACGGTGAAAACATTTATCAACAGGCCATAACACCCAATGGCATTATTGTTATGGGTAATGAAGGTAACGGCATCTCCGAGTCAGTGCGTCCACTCGTTACCCATCGTCTGCTCATCCCCAACTTCAGCAACTCACCAGAGACGGCAGAATCGCTGAATGTAGCCATAGCCACAGCCATTACTTGCTCGGAATTCAGAAGGAGATAGAGGTCAGAACTGACGCAGGGCTTCGTAGATGCGCTGAACAGGAAGTCCCATCACATTGAAATAACTGCCTTGAAGGCCCGTCACACCGATATGGCCAATCCACTCTTGAATACCATAAGCGCCTGCCTTATCGAAGGGTTTATAGTGCTGGACATAATAATCAATCTCTTCGTCTGAAAGCGTCTTAAAGGTAACATCAGTCTCTACGGAAAAACTCTTCTGGCGAGTGGTTGTGGTTAGCGTAACCCCAGTAATCACCTGATGACTGCGCCCGCTCAACTCGTGCAACATACGGGAAGCATCAGCCTCATCATGCGGCTTACCCATCACCTCGTTGTCCAATACCACAATGGTATCGGCTGTGATTATCAGTTCATCGTCGGCCATCCTTTCCTGATAGACCGCCGCTTTCTTGCGCGAGATATACTCCGCAATATCCTTGGTGGGCAGATCAGCAGGATAGCTCTCGTCAATATCCTGTATGATACGAACCTCGAAATCTATATCAATACCCGCCAACAATTCCTTCCGACGTGGCGAATTGCTCGCCAAAACCACTTTATATGAAGTAATCATAATTACTCATTACTAATTCTTTGACCTAAAGGTGCAAAGCGACCAAAGGTCGAGTCCTAATTCTGAATTGTTCACCATCCAAAAGCCCGTTCATCACTTAACCACTTGTCTTGGGCTTTAAGCGTTTGTTCTATTACATCACGCCCGCAACCATAGCCTCCCTTTTGCTGACTGACATAGAGGCTGACAGCCTTGACCTCAGCACAGGCATCTGCCGGACAAACAGGACAGCCCACACGACGCATCACTTCCAAATCGGGAATGTCGTCACCCATGAACATCACTTCGTCATCCCTCAAGCCATATTTTTGCAGAAATTGCTCATAGATCTGAATCTTAACAGCAGCACCCAAAAAGATGTCTTCCATTCCGAGTCCCTCGTAACGGTGGCGCACAGCTTCTATCGTACAACCAGAGAGAACGGCAATGCGCAGCCCCATCTTCATGGCCAACTGAATAGCATAGCCATCCTTGATATTCACAGTTCGCAAAGGAGAGCCATCGACACCTAATGAGATGGTTGAAGCAGAGAGAACGCCATCAAGATCAAAGATAATGGCGCGTATCTTGGTCAAATCGTAGTTAATCATTTATTGAGCTTTTCGGTGAATACTGAGTGATAACTGGTCGTATATTTCTTGTAAGGCAGGAGTATCGCTGAGCAATGCCGACTGCATCCGGATGACATTCTCGTCGTAGCGGACAGCGGGTCCCGTCTGGGCATCAAGAGGATTAAGCTCGTGAACCTTGCGAGCTGTCTCGTCAATGAGTGGAAGCATGACGTCAAAGGGAAGCCCGTGCTTTTCCAACAATTCGGCAGAAAGCGCATAGCAGTGATTGGCGAAATTACAGGCAAAGACGGCTGCCAAATGCAAATACTTACGATGCTCACTGGACAACGCATAGACACGATGACTCATACTCTCGGCTAATTGTCGGATCTGGGGACATTCGCCTTCTACAAATACAGGAACCTCAGCAAAGTCCACCAGACGCTCCTTAGAGAAGGTCTGCATGGGGTAGAACACACCGTAGCGACTGGTATATCCTTCAAACAGACTCATAGGCATAGACCCTGCAGTATGGACAAAGAGTTGCTGTTCCCTACCCTTTGTAGCTTGGCTAATCACATCCTTCAAGGCAGAGTCCTTCACGGCCACCACAAACACGTCTGCTTCCGTCGGCAGTCCTTCCAGCGTCCTACTATTGATGCTCACCACCTCATGGCCTGCCTGTTGTAATGCAGGTAGCAGATTAGTAGCAAGCCTTCCCCTTCCTATCAGTACAACACGCATCGCCTAATACTTATTCAGATGTACGTTCTCCCATTTCAATTTATCCTCGTTCTGGGGCTTGCGTTCATCAGCCTTATGACCAATGGCAATCACACAAAGGCAAGACATATTCTCTGGGATATCAAGAATACCCCGAATAACCGTATCGGCACTTGTTCCATCGGAAAGGCCACGACCACGCATCTGAACCCAACAAGAACCCAAACCAAGTGCTTCTGCCTGGTATTGCATAGAAATGGCGGCTATAGACCCGTCCTCTACCCAGCAGTCATTCTGCAAAGGATCGCCCAATACGACAATAGCGAGAGGGGCACCTTTGAGGAACTGGCCTCCCATATCTTTGGCGTCAGAAAGCTTCTCAAGGTCGGTCTTGTCATCCACCACTACAAATTGCCAGGCTCGCTGCCCTTTGGAAGTGGGAGCCATCAAACCGGCACGCAGTATCATCTTGACATCATCAGCATTGATTTCCTCATCAGTAAACTTACGATGAGAACGGCGCAATTGTACTAATTCTTCAAATTCCATCTTGTTTCTTTTTCGTTTTCGGCACAAAATTACAAAAATAATTCATAAATCATCATGCATCATACATAATAATTTTCTTGGCAGGAGCAAATTTTTTGCTTTTCACTTTCCTCTTTTCACTTTATTTTGTACCTTTGTCCCGATGAAAGTCTTCGTTTTTGAACACACCTCAGCATTACCTACACTGAGTACGGGTAGTTTCTTCCACAGTAAGGAACTGATGGAACTATATGAGCTTACGCCGCGTCATAAGCCATATATGGCTGTGGTGACTGACGATAACGGACAAGAAGTGGCTCATTTACTGGCTGTAACGCGCTATAAGAGGTCTTTATTTCCACCTTATTTATATACTCACATCAGAGTGATTGGCGAAGGCGTTTATCAGAAAGAACCCAGCGAACAGATTTTTTCCCTGATGGTCGGTGCATTGAAGGAAAGGCTGCAAAACAAAGTGTTGTACATGGAGTTCAGCAACTTATCGCAAAAAATGTTTGGCTACGAGTCGCTTCGCAGTGAAGGTTTTTTCCCGGTTAGATGGATGAGCGTACATAATTCGTTGCACTCGCGAACACCAGAAGAGCGGATATCAGACAAGCTGTTGAAACGCATCAAGAACGCACAACAGCGCGGAGCAACGACCACGACAGTTAAGACGGAAGAAGAATTCAAGGCTTTCTCAAAGTTGATGAGGCAACACAACTGGCTGAAGCCGAGAAGATTCATTCCCAGCGACTACTTCTTCCAAGGATTGATGGAAAAGGGGAAATGCAAGATATTCATCACCAAATATCACGAAAAAGTCATCGGTTGTTCCGTATGTGTCTATTCTGGAGATGATGCCTACCTATGGTATTCTGCAGCTCGAAGAAAGAGCTACGCAACGTTGCATCCTAATGCGGTCACCTTTTGGGAAAGTATCAAGAATGCACATGAAACGGGATGTCAGCATATTCGTTTCATGGACGTGGGACTGCCCTTCCGCAAAAGTCCCTATCGAGACTTCATTATGCGATTTGGAGGTAAGGAGGTAAGCACTTACCGCTGGTTCCGCATCAACATCAGATGGGTCAACGCCATAGCTTCGTGGCTATGGAGAGAATAGGATTTCAGCCTGCCTTGCATACAATAAAAAAAGAATCTTTGCGTTTATTGGTCATAATGAACGGCTCAAAGTACATCCTAACTCTGTTTATGCTTTCAATGGCATTGCTGTTGAAGGCCCAGACTTTCACACTCTCAGGCAAGGTTAGTGACGACAATGGAGACGCCATAGAACTAGCTACTGTTTCCTGTCTGGAACAAGGAGCCGTGACTATGGCCAACCTCAAAGGTGAATATTCTCTGAAATTGCATTCGGCAGATTCGGTGGTCATCAAATTCTCGATGGTAGGTTATCAAACAAGAACAAGAGTATTACGCCGACCCAAAGGGAATCAGAAAATGCTGGTAACACTACACCCCATGAAGGCACTTGACGAAGTGGTGGTGACAGAGAGGAGAAGACAAACATCCAGCACGGAACAACTTGACACCAAGAATCTGAAGCAAACCCCATCGACAACAGGCAATGCCGTTGAAGAACTGGTACAGCAACAGGCTGGTGTTTCAACACATAACGAGCTGTCGTCACAATACAATGTAAGAGGTGGTTCGTTTGACGAGAACTCTGTCTATATCAATAACGTGGAGGTTTACAGACCATTATTGATACGGAGCGGACAACAGGAAGGATTGTCGGTCATCAACTCAGACATGGTAGAGAAGATAGGCTTCTCCTCAGGTGGATTTGAGGCGAAATATGGTGACAAAATGTCGTCCGCTCTGGACATTCAATATCGAAAGCCGACACGATGGGAAGCTAATCTACAGGCTTCACTATTAGGAGGGAGTGCATTTGTAGGCTATGGCTCTAAGAAATTCACGATGAGTCACGGCATCCGTTATAAAACCAATAAATATCTGTTAGGCTCTTTGGAAACGAAAGGAGAATACAAGCCCAACTTCCTTGACTACCAAACCTACATAACCTACCATCCTAACGAAAGATGGAATATCGATTTCATTGGAAACATATCCGAGAATCACTACAATTTTACGCCAGAGACCAGAGAAACTTCTTTTGGTACCATGCAGAACGTCAAGTCGTTCAGGGTTTACTTTGACGGGCAGGAGAAAGACATTTTCCGTACTTTGTTCGGTACGCTGCGAATACAACGAAATTTCTCACCAAACACCAAAGTCAGCCTACTGGCTTCCGCTTTCCATACAAAAGAGCAGGAGACATACGACATTCAAGGACAATATTGGCTTGACGACACTCAGACACAAGAACAACTGGGAGTAGGAACGTATATGGAACACGCCCGCAACTATCTGACTGCTAATGTGCAGAGCGTGAAGTTAATGGCTAACCACAAAACACGGAAACACGACATAGAAGCAGGCATCACCTACAAATGGGAAAAGATAGAAGAAAATGCACGCGAATATGAAATGCGTGACTCTAGTGGATATAATATCCCCCATCATGCAGACAGACTGGACTTGATCTATTCGCTGGCTTCCAAAAACACATTAAAAAGCACGCGTATAGAAGCGTATCTGCAAGACACCTACCGCTTTCAAAGTAAAGGCGAGAAACCTTGGTTCTTTACACTGAACTATGGTGTAAGATTAGCCAATTGGAGTTATAACAAAGAGACGATCGTGTCACCACGTATCTCACTGGCGGCCATCCCTTCGTTCAATCAGGACATCACTTTCCGATTAGCCACAGGATTATATTACCAGTCTCCATTCTACAAGGAATTACGTGACACATCAACGGTTAACGGACAAACCATCGTAACCTTGAACGAAAAGATAAAGAGCCAACGGAGTATTCATATCGTGGGGGCCTTTGACTATCGGTTCCACATGGTTAAGCGTCCTTTCCGATTTACGGCAGAGGCTTATTACAAGATCATGGATAACCTCGTGCCCTACAATGTACAGAACATGAAGGTAGTGTACTATGGCGAAAACAAGGCCAAAGGTCATGTGTTTGGACTGGACTTAAAACTCTTTGGAGAATTTGTCCCAGGCACTGACTCATGGCTGACACTGAGCATCATGTCGGCACGACAGAAGATAAATGGAGTAACGGTTCCCATGCCGACAGATCAACGCTGGGGCGTTAACCTGCATTTTACTGACTATTTCCCAGGAACCGACAGATGGAAGATGACATTAAAACTGGCCTTTGCTGACGGACTGCCATTTGGTGCTCCACATCGCGGACTAGAATATCAAGAATTCCGTGCACCAGCCTATAAAAGAGCTGATATCGGCATGAGTTATCTGGCTTATCAACGCAATCACCAACGAATATGGCTGGGGATTGACGGTCTGAATATCTTTGGTATTTCCAACGTCAACTCATACTATTGGGTGACGGACGTTACGAACCAACAATATGCCGTTCCAAACTATCTAACGGGACGCCAAATTAACGGAAAAATAATTATAGAACTATAAAATAAGTTAAAATTCGCGCGTATAATATATATTAAAGTACACGTGTTATTATAAATTTGTACTTTTGTCGAAATTAAAAGACCAAAGTACAAGATTATGACAAGAAAAATTCTATTCATGCTTATTGGTGCAGTTGCATTTGCCAGTTGCAGCAAGTTTGACCTAAACTATGACGAGGCCGAAAGTGCCAAAAAAGCTCAAGAGACGCAAGACATTAAGAACAATGCCGAAAAGATTTTTGGAAAGATTGACTCTAACCAAAACTGGAATAGTATCAACAGTGGTAAAGTAAGCGTCACTGCTGATGCAGACTTGGACGACATCGTTAAGGTGCAGATTCTGACAGAAGCTCCCTTCCTGAACGATGATGCTAAGGTGCTAAGCGAGGCAAAGGTCAAGAAAGGTGACCAAGTATCGTTGACCTACTCTGCCCCAAATGTATATCAACAATTAGTTGCTGCTTGTGTTGACAGCAAAGGCGTTTACTATATCCAGGTATTCAATGTTGGACAAACAAACGTTAGTTTTGCACAAGCTGTAAAGTCTAATTCGCCACGTAGAGCTCAAGCCGGTGAGGAGCCTGATTTCACCAGCATCAAGTTGAATGCTCCTCAGAAATCACTAAACGCACAACGCACTGAATCTAGCGATGCTCAATACAGCATATGGAAGGATTCAAAATGGAATGACAACTTGTGGATCATTGCAGATGGTCAGACCTTTTCTAACGGTTGGAAAATGGATTCACCAAAAGAAAAAGAAACCAAAGACGTCGTTGAAGGCAAAGGCGTCATCTTACGTGATATCGATGGCTTTGCAGAGGGCGAGTTGGCCAACGTGGAGAAGATTATGAACAGTCTCTTTGCAAAATATACTAACAACAAGAAGAAGAAGAATAACGTTGAATCGGTTCGCAACAGTGCCTACTATGCCTCTGACAATCATAACTATTTCGAGACAGATGGCGTGAATCCCGTTACCCTGATTCCCATTCAGGCCTTTACGGATGACTTTAAGCAGAACCATATCTTCTACTATTATTATAAGCCAGAGGAGATTCCCGCTGGTATGGACGAAGTGGAGTATATCAAGCAATTGCCCAAATACATGGCTATTCAGGTGGAGCGCATTCAAACTTCAACAGAAAAGGGAGCCGGTGCTTTCTACCACAGGCAGGAATTCTTACTGCCGTTCTACAAGAACGCTCCTGTTCAAGGTGATAATGAGGCAAGTGCCATCTTCCCCAAAGGCTACAAGATAGGATTCCTTAATTTAAAGGCGAACCCTAAAGCTCCTTATGGCATGACGAATCAAAATTTTGGATGCACTTATGGTGACGGTCGCCTGAATTACGAGATTAACCATTACGGAAGTTTTAAGAGTGCTATGGATAAAAGCTTAGGTGGCCTGTTTGAGGGTGGCATGAACTGGACAGACCCACGTATTGCCATATTTACAGCCAACGGAAAAACCTATATGTGTTTCGAGGAAGGCTCAGACTGCAACTTTAGCGATATGGTTATTCAGATTGGCGGTGGTCTCAACATCATTGACGAGACTCCAGAACCAGAAGCAGAAATTTACACCATGTGCTTCGAGGACCGTCCTGCCACAGCAGACTACGACCTGAACGATGTGGTCCTTCGTTGTACCCGTGTTGACAATACCACACTGAAACTCACCTTGGCTGCAACAGGAGCTAATGACGATGTGGTGATTCACGGAGCAAGTGGTTGGGCATATAACGACAAAGAGGTACATGAGGTCTTTGGAATGACTGAAACCAGCGGAAGCCGATTCGTCAACACGGAGAGAGGTGGAACAATCAAGGATGTGGTATCAGCAAATGTTACTGTCTCTGCAGATATCACTATTCCTGATTTCCTAAAGAATATCTTTATTGAAAATAAGACAACGGCTAAGATTGTCAAGACGGCACAAGCAGGTGAACCACCCTTTGCTATCATTGTTCCTGGTGACTTCGATTATCCTTTGGAGCACATCGCTATCACAAATGCATATACGAATTTCATCAACTGGGCACAGGACATGAATACCGACAAAGACTGGTATACTTATCCTGAAGAAGGTAAAGTGTACCCCAGTTTGTTCAAATAAACAATTATTCCAAATACAGCAAAGAAGGGTTATTCATCGTGGATAACCCTTCTTTATTTCTATATATGACCAGACCTGATACAATAAAAAAAGTTCGCGAAACATGACATAACGTTATACTCGAGATTTTTATGTAACTTTGCAACCATGAAGATGAAAAAAACTATAATCATTACTGCTGCATTAGCGATAGCAATGAACAGTACAGCACAAAATCCATTTGTGCAGACTTGGTTTACGAGTGATCCTGCCCCTATGGTTCATAACAACAGGATGTATGTCTATACGGGTCACGATGAAGACAACGCCGACTTCTTCTGGATGCAGGAATGGCGAATATATTCAACGGACGATATGGTAAATTGGCAAGATCATGGTTCACCATTAGCTCTGGAGAGTTTCTCTTGGGCGGATGACAGGGCTTGGGCATCACAATGCGTGGAACGTGATGGGAAATTCTATTGGTATATTTGTGCCCATTCCAAGCTATCCAATGGGATGGCTATCGGTGTCGCCGTAAGTGACACGCCGACAGGTCCTTTCAGAGATGCTATCGGCAAGCCTTTGTTCGAAAATGGAAGTTGGGACCACATAGACCCAACAGTTTTGATTGATGAAGATGGACAAGCATGGCTGATGTGGGGAAATCCACAGTGCTACTATCTGAGGTTGAATCGCGACATGATTTCGTATAGTGGAGAACTGGGCCGTCTGGACATGACAGAGGAAGCTTTTGGAGGTCCCATGATGAGTCAGCGTGAGAAAGGAAAGAAATACAAAGACTCCTATGTAGAAGGCCCTTGGCTTACAAAACGCAATGGCACCTACCAATTACTCTATGCAGCTGGTGGTGTTCCCGAGCACATCTCTTACAGCACAGCTTCTTCACCTACGGGTCCTTGGAAATATGCTGGTGAGATTATGCCTTTGAGCAATACCAACTCGTTTACCAACCACTGTGGTGTAGCAGACTACAAAGGGCACTCCTACTTCTTCTATCATACTGGTAAGTTGCCCAACGGTGGTGGTTTTGGCCGTAGTGTAGCCGTTGAAGAGTTTAAATATAATGCAGATGGCAGTTTCCCAACCATCCTTCCTACAGAAGAAGGCGTTAAACCTGTAGGGAAATTTGATCCCTATCGTAAGGTGGAGGCTGAGACGATGGCTTTCTCGAAGGGGATAAAGACTGAACAGAACAACGAAGTGGGTGTCTATGTCACAGACATTCACAATGGCGACTATATCAAGTTGCAGAACGTACATTTCTGTAATAAAGTACCTCGCACGTTCACTGCCCGTGTAGCAAGTGGCTTACGTGGTGGAAATATCGAGATACACCTTGACAGCATTGGTGGTAAATTGCTTGGCACAGTGAATGTTCCTGGTACTGGTGGTTGGGAAAAATGGCAGACGATTACCACAGACTTAACAGCTATTGCCACTGGTCATCATGACCTATATTTTGTATTCACAGGTCGCAAAGGACCCAAACTCTTTAACTTCGACTGGTGGGAGATGCGTGGAATGGAACAGGTTAATATGCCACTCTTCCAGACCAAGTACACCGCAGACCCCTCTCCTCTTGTTGTGGGCGATACCTTATTCTTATACACATCACATGATGCTTCGCCAGAGGATATTCCCGACGAGAACGAGAAATCGTCAGCAGGTTTCTTCATGTACGATTGGCTGCTGTGGTCAACGACAGATATGGTGAACTGGACAGAACATGGTGCAGTTGCATCACTAAAGGATTTCCCTTGGCGGAGTCGTGAGAATGGGGCTTGGGCTATCCAGACTGTTGAGCGCAACGGGAAATATTACCTCTATGCCCCACTACATGGTCATGGAATCGGAGTATTAGAAAGCGACTCACCCTATGGACCTTTTAAGGATCCTTTGGGAAAGCCTCTGGTTTGGGATCAGAGCAACTGGTTTGACATCGATCCCAGCGTATATACAGACGATGACGGACAGGCTTATATGTATTGGGGAAACCCTCATACTTTCTGGGCTAAACTAGGCAACGACATGACCTCGCTCACAAGTAGCGTGACTAAGTTGCCACACATTCCAAACTATCAGGAAGGTCCCTGGTTCTACAAGCGTAATGGACATTATTATCTGGGCTTCGCCTCAACCTGTTGCCCAGAAGCTTTGGGCTATGCGATGAGCGATAGTCCTACAGGTCCATGGGAGTGGAAGGGTTATATCATGAAGCCCACTCCTCGCGATAGAGGCAATCATCCTGGCATTTGCGATTATAAGGGACACTCCTATGTCTTTGGACAGAATTATGACCTCATGCATCTAGAGACTTTCGAACATCACGAGCGTCGTAGTGTTTCTGCAACGGAGATTACCTATAATGCTGATGGAACCATTCAGGAAGTTCCCTACTGGCTCGATCAGAAACCCATGAAACAGTTGCATTGGCTCAATCCCTATCAGCGTGTAGAGGCTGAGACTATGGCATGGGGCTACGGACTGAAGACAGCCAAGATGGGAATCCCTAATACTGGCGTAGTTAAGGATATGCCGGAATCTACTGGTAAGCGTAACATGTATGTCTTTGACATCAACGATGGTGAATACATCCGTTTGCGTGGTGTCGATTTTGGCAAAGGAGCCAAACAATTTGCCATCACCTCTTCCGCAGCAGCCAATGCCGGTTGTACCATTACCCTGCGACTTGACAGCAATAACGGTCCCGTTGTCGGCACATTGGCTGTCAAGAGTACAGGCAGCATAGAAAAATACCGCACATTTACCACAAAGGTTAAAGAAGCTACAGGTGTTCACGACCTATACATTTGTTTCAGCCGCGCCCAAGGCGACATTCATCTCGACTGGTGGCAGTTTAAATAAAGGATAGAATATATGATGAAAAGACTGATTGCCTTCCTCGTAGTTTTTTGCAATATGCAATACCTCTTGGCCCAACAGCCTTTCGGACGAGGGGAGATAAGGGTTCAACAAGTGGCGGAGAATGCCGTCCGCATCCAGTATACTGAGGGTGAACAGCAGGAGGAACTACCCGACTGGCTCTATGTAAAGCACGAGACTATAAAGAATAGGAATCTTAAAGTAACGCTGGACAAGAAACATCAACGTTTGTTCATCAAAGACAAAAGTGGAAAGACAATCTTTACAGCTACTCGTCATCAACTTGAGGGTAACGGGGCAAGCTTGACTTTTCAATCTCCCAAGGACGAGTGTCTGTTTGGGTTGGGCCAGTTTCAGGATGGATACAGCAATGTTCGAGGTCTGTCAAGACGTCTGACTCAGGTGAATACACAAATCAGTCTTCCCATGCTTATCTCCAGCAAGGGATATGGCATCTTGTGGAACAATTATGGTTTGACGGATTTCAATCCTTGCCACCAGAGTGTAAAATTGCAGAAGCGAAGTGGTATAGGAAAGCAGGAAGTAGTGAATGTTACGTCAACTGAAGGTGGCAAGAAAGAGGTTCGCGAGCGCCATATCTTCGAGGCTTCTATTGATATTACTGAGGCTGGTGACTATTCCCTGTTGCTGGATGTTGGTCAAAAGATGGCTCGTCGTCACAACCTTTGCATCGACGGGCAAACGGTCATTGAGATGCAAAACCTGTGGCTTCCACCTACTGCATCAAAGATTGTACATCTTTCGAAAGGTCATCATCAGCTCACTGCTGAGTTAACCAAGGACGACGTCCCCACCCTATATTATAATAAGGTAAAGGACGAGACCACTTTCCATTCGCCATTGGCCAATGCTGTGGACTATACCGTTTTCATTGGTTCTGCCGACGAAATCATCGCTACATACCGCGAGCTGACAGGTCAGTGTCCCCCGATGCCTAAATGGGCTTTGGGCTATATCCACTGTCGTGAGCGTTTCCATAGCTCGCAGGAAATCCTTGAGACAGCCAACCGTTTTCGCCAAGAGAAATTGCCCATCAGCATGATAGTGCAAGACTGGCAGTATTGGGGGAAACACGGATGGAACTCTATGCAGTTTGATGAAGAACACTATCCAGACCCCAAGGCCTTGACGGATAGCTTGCATAAGATGAATATCCGCCTGATGCTAAGTGTCTGGTCAAAAATTGACAAAAACTCAGAAGTGGGACGCCAAATGGAGCGCGACAAGTATTATATTCCCGGCACAGACTGGATTGATTTCTTCAACCCTCAGGCAGCAGCCTCCTACTGGCAGAACTTCCGCGAACGGTTGCTTCACTTGGGCATTGATGCTTGGTGGCAGGATGCTACAGAACCAGAAAATGATGATCTGGTGGGACGTCGTGTCAACAATGGACGTTGGAGTGGCGAACAGGTGCGTAATGTCTATCCGTTATTAGTCAACAAGACGGTGTATGAAGGATTGGTAGCAGCTGGTCGTGAACCTATGATTCTCACTCGTTGTGGATTCCCAGGCATCCAGCGTTATGGCTCTGCCCTATGGAGTGGCGATGTGGGCAACGACTGGGAAACTTTCCGTCGTCAGATTGTTGCTGGCTTAGGGGTTCAAGCTGCTGGTGTTCCTTGGTGGACCTACGATGCCGGCGGTTTCTTCCGTCCCGGTGATCAATACACCAATCAAGAATATATTGAACGCATGTTGCGCTGGATAGAGTTGAGCGTTTATCTGCCCTTAATGCGTGTTCATGGATATATGAGCAACACAGAGCCTTGGAACTATGGCGCAGAAGCCCAACAAATTATCGCTGAGTGTCTGAAGGAACGCGAGAAATTGCGTCCTTACATCGAACAGTGTGCAGAGCGTGTAACCAAAGAAGGATATACCATCATGCGTCCTCTCGTCTTTGACTTTGCCAACGATGCAGAGGCATTGAAACAGAAATACGAATATATGTTTGGGCCTTCCCTGCTGATTAGTCCTGTCACAGAACCTGGTGCCAAAGAGTGGAAGACCTATCTCCCCAAGAACAAAGAAGGCTGGAAAGACTATCGTACAGGACAGCATTACAAGGGCGGACAGTACGTGACAACACCAGTCACAAAAGCCTACATTCCCGTTTTTATCAAACAGACAGCCCAATGTGTGTTTTTATAATGAACAAAGGAATCCACAATGCAACGAAACGGATGATGATCACATTGTTGGTCGTCATGCTGGGAGCAACAGCCTGGTCCCAGACTATACCACTCGTATATAACACAGAAAATACGGGCAAGGAATATGCTGCTCCAAAAATGCCTGAGCCAAGCCAGTTACCCATTATCCGCGAACTGCCAAACCCTCTCGAAGGTGTCTGTAGCTTTGCTGACTGGACTAAGCGAAGGAGTGATATTGCCCACATGATTCAGCACTACAGCATCGGACAAAAACCTACTGTAGAGCCTCATCAGGTAAAAGCCCGCATGGAGGGTGATACGGCTTTGGTGGTTGACGTTACAGTTAACGGAAAGGTGCTGACCCTCCGTTCTACGATTCGCTATCCCAAAGTGGAGAGACCACCGTATGCGCTCATGATTGGAACAAGCATGATATCGTTGCCCAAGAAACTGTTTGAGAATAGACCTATTGCCACCATGACTTTTCACGAGAGTCAGGTGAACGATTACTCACAATGGCGCAAGAATCACCACGACAGAGGCGAACACCCCTTTGACACGCTCTACCCTCACCTGAAAGATAATGGTGCTTACAGCGAATGGGCCTGGGGATTAAGCAGACTGATCGACGGACTGCAACAACTGGGAGATGAGGTGACGAAAATAGACACAAAGCATATTGGCGTGACAGGCTGTTCGTATGCAGGTAAGATAGCTTTGTACTGTGGTGCCTTCGACGAGCGTGTCGCATTGACCATTGCACAAGAGCCGGGAGGAGGTGGTGCTGCTGCATGGCGTGCATCCTATCCAGAAGACAAGGTTGAAAATCTGGATAAAACAGACTATCACTGGTTCTTGGAAAGCCAGTTGACTAACTTTGGTGGTGAAAAGGTCTATCGCCTACCCTATGATCAGCATGAGCTTTGTGCGATGATATGTCCTCGCGCTTTACTATTGCTGGGTAATCCCGACTTCAAATGGCTGGCTGACGATGCGATGCTGGTGTCAGCTCAAGCAGCCAAAAAGGTTTGGGAGCGTTTTGGCATAGCTGACCGCATGGGATGGAGCATCGTTGGGGGACATGGACATTGTCAGTTACCCGAATCCCAATGGCCTGAGGTGCAGGCATTCATCGACCGTTTTCTGTTAGGACGCGATACTAACACCAATGACATTCGAGTATATTCAAAATAAGTATAAGATGAAAAAAACGCTATTATCTGTATGTATGCTATGCCTCTCTGCTGTAGCAATGGCTCAGCCAACAGGTGGTTTTGGTGGTGTTCAGCAACAAGCAAAACTGGAAACCTCACAAGAGTGGAAGGATATCAACTACGTGGGTGACGGTCAAACGTATCACACCTGCGACATCTACTTGCCCAAGCAGGAAAAAGACAGTTATCCCGTTGTGATTCACATCTACGGAAGTGCCTGGTTCAACAACAACGGAAAAGGGATGGCCGACCTGGGTACCATCGTCAAAAGTTTGTTAGATGCGGGCTATGCTGTGGTTTGCCCCAACCATCGTTCAAGTATCGATGCCCCGTGGCCTGCCCAGATTAACGATATTCGAGCCGTAGTACGCTTTGTTCGCGGCGAGGCCAAGACCTATAAGTTTGACCCGTCGTTTATTGCCACCAGTGGCTTCTCATCAGGTGGCCATCTTGCCTCCATTACAGCTACTACCAGTGGTATGAAGACAGCAACGGTAGGAACTGTTACGCTAGACCTTGAGGGTAACTTGGGGAAATATACCAATCAGCCCAGCACTGTGAATGCGGCTTGCGACTGGTCTGGACCAGTAGATCTGACTGCAATGGACTGTGGCGAGCACATAACAATGGGTGCGGACAGCCCAGAAGATGTATTACTAAGGTCGAAAATCACGAAGGAGCCCGATAAGTACCTGAGTCTCAGTGCTACACAATATATCGATCCCAAGGACCCTCCCATCATCATTTTCCATGGTGACAAAGATGGTGTGGTTCCTAATTGTCAGGGGAAGAAGTTCTTTGAATTGCTCAAGGCTGCAGGTGTCAAGACTGTGGCGACCTTCCCTGCTGAGGGCAATCATGGAGGACCTGAAATGTACACTCCAGAGAATCTGAAGAAGATGGTTTGTTTCTTGAACTGTGTCAGGGAAGGTGGCAAATGCAATAAAGGTTGCTGTCAGAAACAAGAACCTCGTCAGCGCATCATTGAGGATGGAGGTACGGGCGACTATAAAGCTGTTATGAAAGAGGACACATCGCTCAGTCGTGAGCATACCATCTTTGTTCCACAAGACTTGACACCATTCGGTGCCAACAATCCGCTTCCTATCCTGGTTTGGGGTAACGGCGCTTGTGCCAACTCACCTTGGGAACATATGAATTTCCTCAATGAGATTGCCTCACATGGCTTTATTGTACTGGCTACGGGTGAGATTCCCATGGTGGACGAATGGTATAAAGGTCCAATGTCACGTGCTGATCAGCAAATTGAAAGCCTCAACTGGATTTTTGCCCAAAATGATAACCCCCAGTCACCATATTATCAGAAGATAGACACTAAGCATGTCTGCATGGCAGGTATGTCATGTGGTGGACTGCAAACTCTCAGCAACTGTGAAGACCCGCGCATCACCACCATTATGATTTGCAACAGTGGACTTTTCAAGCAAAGCACACTCCATCAGGCTGTTGGAGGAATGCCCATGCCTGAAAAGAGCAAATTGAAGGATATACATTGTCCCATCATGTATATGTTGGGAGGTACCACTGATATTGCCTATGAGAATGGTATGGACGACTTCCATTTGATTAATCATGTACCTGCATGCGCCATCAACTATCCTGTAGGTCATGGTGGTACCTATCGCGAACCTCATGGTGGCGAATTTACCATCCCAGCTTTAGCCTGGCTCAACTGGCAATTAAAGGGTGACAAAGAAGCTAGAAAAATGTTTATTGGCAAGAAGCCCCAGCTTCTCCTGCGTAAAGACTGGACGCTCGAAGCCAACAAACTTTTTAAGAAGCTAAAATAAGATGGGGGCGAAATCATAAAGCATGATGAAAAGACTACCAGCCTTGCCCTTTGCAATACTTGTATCGACATGGTTGCTGGCTTGCTCAGGCTATTGTCTGGCTATGCCTGTATCGCCCAACGGGAAACTGACTGTGAAACAAGACAGCAACCATCTGACGGTATATTACCAAAACCAGAAAACGCTGGACATAGATGTTTCTGCTAGAACACCATTTCTGTTGGCTCGCAAGATAACTGATGACTATCAGATGTTGACTGGCAAGCGACTGCATTGTCATAACGAGGCCAACGAATACAGTAGTGGCAATATGCTGTTACGAGTGTACAATGATGGTATTGCAATAAGGAATACAGAAGTTTCCTATCGCATTCCAGAAGGTACTAGGCGCTGGATGCAACAGTGGTGCGATTCGTATGAAGGTTTCTTCCCTCTCGACACGACGTATAAGGTGAAGCCTGTCCCTTCGTATAGTGGAATCTTCATGTCGGCAGAAGGGTGGAATAATCGTTGGGGCTATCCAGCCTTATTGGAGCCTCATGACGGAGTGTTTGTCTTGCTCTCTGAAGCGAACATTGAGCGAGAACAAAGTGCTTCTTGTCTATACAATGAAGGCGAGCAATATAAGGTGGTAGCAGACCAGAGCTCCATCGCCCATACACCTTGGCGTGTGGCCATCATTGGTTCTTTGGCTGATGTAGTTGAATCCACACTGGTGAGTGACGTCAGCGACCCTTGCAAGCTTAAGGATACCAGTTGGATAAAACCAGGTGTAGTATCGTGGATTTATTGGGCCTACAATCATGGTTCAAACGACTACAACATCATCAGGAAATACGTGGATATGGCACACGACCTGAGGTTGCCATACGTACTGATAGATGCAGAGTGGGACGAAATGAAGGATGGAAAGACCATCGAAGATGCAGTAAACTATGCCCAAGAACAGGGTGTGAAGCCCTTGATATGGTATAACTCGTCAGTAGGTTGGGTAGATGGTGCTCCCACGCCAAAGTTCCGTCTTAACAAGCCAGAAGATAGAGAGCGCGAATTTGCATGGCTTGAAAAGATGGGTGTAGCAGGCGTGAAGATTGACTTCTTCTCAGGTGACACGCAACGGAATATGGACTATTGCATTGATTTGCTTGAAAGTGCTGCCCGCCATCACCTGTTAGTCAACTTCCATGGAGCCACCATCCCTCGCGGATGGCAACGTACATGGCCTAACCTAATGACTACAGAAGGAGTATATGGTGCCGAGTGGTATAATAATGTGGCGACATTTACAGACAAGGCCGCTTGCCATAATGCCACATTGCCCTTCACCCGCAATGTCATCGGCCCTATGGACTACACCCCATGTACTTTCAGCGACTCCCAGCATCCGCATATCACCACGAAAGCCCACGAGTTGGCACTCACCGTTCTATTTGAGAGCGCTTTGCAACATCTGGCCGATCGCCCTGAAAGCTATATGAGTCAACCTCAGGAGGTGAAAGACTTCTTCACTAATCTTCCTACTATCTGGGACGAGACGCATTTGTTGGCAGGTTATCCAGGAGAAAGTGTTGTTATGGCTAGGCGCAATGGAAGCACATGGTATATAGCGGGTATTAATGGTACTGATCAGGTCAAGAAACTGACCTTTGACATACAAGCCATCAGTAAACACCCAAACGGAACACTTTTCGCTGACACTTCAAAAGGCGGATGGAATATCCAATCGTTGAAAAAGTTGCCTTCCTCTATCACATGCCAGCCTCGCGGTGGCTTTATCATGATTATCCGATAAGAAACAGAAACATATTAAACTAGAAAACAATATTCTTATGAGAAAACATCTATTATCCACTTTTGTCCTGTGTATGGTCAATACGGCGATGATAGCACAGAACCCGATTATCCGCGACCAGTATGCTGCCGATCCTACTGCTCGCGTTTTTAACAACAAGGTGTACCTGTATCCTTCGCATGACATCATCCCACCTGCCGGTCAACGACCAGACTGGTTTTGTATGGCCGACTATCACGTCTTCTCTTCTAGCAATCTGACCGACTGGACAGATCATGGAGTAATCGTGTCACAGGAATTAGTTCCCTGGGGTAAGAAAGACGGCTATTCTATGTGGGCCCCTGATTGTGTAGAGAAGAATGGAAAATATTACTTCTATTTCCCCAATGCGCCAAAGTCCGGGCGTGGCTTTGCCATTGGTGTAGCTACTGCCGATAGCCCTACAGGTCCGTTTAAGTTGGAAGCAGAACCCATCAAGGGAATTTCCGGCATTGATCCTTGTGTGCTAGTTGACACGGACGGTCAGGCTTATATCTATTGGAGCGGCATGGGCATTCGCGGTGCCAAGTTGAAAGGAAACATGAAGGAACTGGACGGAGAAATAAAGGAAGTGAAGATGCCCCGAAGGGAAGGCATGCCCGAGATGCCACCTATGATGGTGGGTGGCGAAGAGATGAAGGGGCTGCCCGAAGGTTTCAAAGAAGGTCCTTATGCGTTCCGTCGTGGCAACTGGTATTATCTCACTTTCCCATGGGTTCGCGGTTCAAAGGAAAATGGAGCCAATCCCACAGAGACATTGGCCTATGCTATGTCCAAATCGCCTTTAGGTCCTTGGGATTTTAAAGGTATTATTATGGCAGAACACACCAACCATTGTTGGACTAATCATCACAGCATCCTTGAATATAAAGGACAATGGTATCTATTCTATCATCATAATGACTTCTCGCCTCGCGATGACAAACGCCGTTCTCCCCGCATAGAGAAGGTTTATTTCAATGCAGATGGTACTATCCGTGAAGTAAAGCCCACCATGAGAGGAGTAGGCATCAATCTGGCAACAAAGAAAATCGAGATTGACCGTTATTCAGATGCCAGCAATGATGTGACAACCCAGTTGATTGATACGATCAACACCTTCCGTAGTTATCAGGCCACGCTTCCCAAGAAAGGTAGTTGGCTGCGTTATGACGATGTCGATTTCACGCCTATCCACGACGGTTATCTAGTTATCAGCGCAATGGCAAAGGAGAACACGACATTGTATCTTCGTGAAAAGAGTGCGAAAGGGAAAGTTATTGCCAAGGTTCCCGTAACCGTAAAAAGCGAAGCTGGCCCCTTCCGTCGTGACATGTCTGGCCAGTGGCTGACACTGACAGCTCCACTGCTCTATACCCCCAAAGGCATTACCAACCTTGTCATCACCTGCGAAGGAGAAGGTGTAAGTGTTGACTGGCTGCGATTCAAGAACCGGCCTCACTACTTTACCACAATAGCCCCAACCGCGCCTCCTATTCAACCTGACGAACAAGGTTTCATTCGTCGTTGGAGAATGATGGAGCCTATTGCTAAGCCTATTCGTTCTAACACTATTTTCACCGATTCATGGTTACGCACGACTTTTGCAGAAGAACTAAGCAAGTTGCCTAAACAGAAAGGGAAATGGTACACCCTAGATAGTGAAAACTATAACATGAAACTGTTCCGCTTCGCAGAGAAATACGGAAAGCAGACTTATGGCTCCTTCTTCTGGTGTGAAACAATCATAGAATGTAATGAAGAATTGCAGAACGTTCGTTTGGCCGTAGGTTCAAATGGAGCTTCGATGTGGTGGCTTAACGACGAAGAAGTGCTGATGCTTGAAGGCGACAGGCGCATGGTTGAAGACGATGGAGTGTCTCGTCGTCTAACATTGAAGAAAGGACGCAACATCCTACGTTGTGCAGTGATTAACGGCCCAGGACTCAGTGACATGTGTGCACGCTTTATTGACGAGAAAGGAAATCCTATTACAAACTATACCATTAACGCCCGATAACATGATGAAACAGACTATATTTTTACTTTTCGCTCTTTGTCTGAGTATTCCCTCAGTAAAAGCGCAATCTGGAACTCCCTATATCCACGATCCTTCGACCATTGCCGAATGTGATGGCAAATATTATACCTTTGGAACAGGTGGTGGTGGTTTAATCTCTGATGATGGCTGGTCATGGCACTCTGGTGCTGAACGTCCAGGAGGAGGTGCCGCCCCCGATGTCTTAAAGATTGGCAATCGCTACCTTATTATATATGGCGCTACTGGAGGTGGATTAGGCGGAGGGCATAACGGACGCATTCTGACGATGTGGAACAAGACCCTCGACCCGAAATCACCCGACTTTAAATTCAGTACTCCCGTAGAAGTATGTTCCAGTGATGGAATGGAAGATCAGGATGCCATAGATCCCTGTTTGTTACTTGACCCGACGACAGGCAGATTGTGGGTGACTTACGGCACCTACTTTGGAACTATCCGTCTGATAGAACTTGACCCAAAGACAGGTTTCCGCATGAAGGGCAACAAAGAGAAGGATATTGCCATAGACTGCGAAGCTACCGACCTTATATATCGAGACGGATGGTACTATCTATTGGGTACCCACGGCACCTGTTGTGATGGCGTGAATTCCACCTATAACATCGTTGTTGGCCGATCACGCTCTGTTGAGGGTCCTTATCTCGACAACGTAGGACGTGACATGTTCCATGGAGGTGGAAGAATGGTTATTGCAGCAGGCAATCGGGTTTGCGGCCCTGGGCATTTTGGACGCACCATCATTGACGAAGGTGTGGAAATCATGTCGTGTCATTTCGAGGCAGACTTCGAACGAAGCGGTCGTTCAGTATTAGGAATCCGTCCGTTACTGTGGAAAAACGGATGGCCTGTTGCAGGTCAACAGATAAAGGCAGGCACCTACGAGATAGAAAGCGAGCGACGTGGATATTCGCTGGAACTCGCGGTCGACTTTGTTCGGATGCAACAGGAAAGAGAACGTTTCTGGCAAATGGACCTCACAAAACCTCTGGTATCTATTCCCAACCAGAAACTGGAAGAGGTGAATAGCAACTGGCCCCAAGGCAACATTCCCTTGCGTTGTGGCGACTATATGTTCCGTCCACATCAGCGCTGGACGATTACACCTGTAGAAGAGGCTGGAGGCTATCTAAGCAATCCTTATTTCAAAATAACCATTGAGGGAACTGAACGCGCCTTAGCTGCTACGATGGACAAAGAATTGACAACCGTTCCATCATTTACAGGAAGCGACGAGCAGCTCTGGCGTATCGAACAATTAACAGATGGCACTTATCGCATCATGCCTAAGCGTATTCCTGGACAGGACGGACTAAACACCCGCTATGTTATCTACTCTGCAGCTGACTCCACCCCCACCCTTGCAGAGTACGATTTCAAAAGTGACAACTCAAAATGGAACCTTCGTCAACATTAAAAAGTATAAAAAAGCCAAAAAAAGAAGGGTTTGCTTCGTTATATGTCTGAAATTGATTACCTTTGCACATAATTTATAATATACAAAAATCAAAAAGATATGAAGATTTCTCACATTGAGCATCTGGGCATCGCTGTCCAGAGCATCGAAGAAAGCCTGCCGTACTTTGAGAACGTGCTGGGCTTGAAGTGTTATAACATTGAGGTAGTAGAAGACCAAAAAGTGAAGACAGCCTTTTTGAAGTGTGGAGAGGTAAAGCTGGAACTGCTGGAGCCTACATCACCAGAAAGCACTATCCAAAAGTGGCTTGACAAAGGCAACAAGGGTGTACACCACGTAGCATTCTGCGTTGAGGATGGTGTTGCCAATGCACTGGCAGAGGTTAGCGAAAAGGGCGTTCGCCTGATTGACGAGAAGCCTCGCAAGGGTGCAGAGCAGTTGAACATCGCCTTCCTGCATCCTAAGTCAACTTGCGGAATTCTGACAGAACTTTGTGAACATTAATGAATTCTTTGACCTAAAGGTACAAAGCGTTTAATAACGATTAGAAATAAGAAAATGAGTAAGCAATTAGAGAAAATCAAACAACTCATCGAGAAGCGCGAACAGGCCCGTCTCGGTGGTGGCGAGAAAGCCATACAGAAACAGCACGATAAGGGCAAATACACCGCTCGCGAGCGCATTGACATGCTGCTCGATAAAGGTTCTTTCGAAGAGTATGATATGTTCAAGGAGCACCGCTGCCATAACTTCGGTATGGAGAAGAAGCAGTTCCTGGGTGATGGTGTTGTTGCTGGTTCTGGTACGATTGATGGTCGTCTGGTCTTTGTTTTTGCACAAGACTTCACCGTTCATGCTGGTTCTCTGTCAGAAACCATGTCCCAGAAAATCTGCAAGGTGATGGATATGGCCATGAAGATGGGTGCTCCCGTCATTGGCATCAATGACTCGGGTGGTGCACGTATTCAAGAGGGTATCAATGCACTGGCAGGTTATGCAGAGATTTTTGAGCGCAACATTTTGGCTTCCGGCGTTATCCCCCAGATTTCTGGTATCTTCGGTCCCTGTGCAGGTGGTGCCGTTTACAGCCCAGCCCTTACCGACTTTACCTTGATGATGGAAGGCACATCATACATGTTCCTCACCGGTCCAAAGGTTGTAAAGACTGTTACAGGTGAAGATATCGACCAGGAGCATCTGGGTGGCGCATCTGTTCACGCTTCCAAGTCGGGTGTTACCCACTTCACAGCAAAGACGGAGGAAGAGGCTGTTGAAATGCTGAAGACCCTGCTGAGTTATATCCCATCCAACAATATGGAGTTGGCTCCTCGCAAGAAGTGTAGCGACCCCATTGACCGTTTGGAGGATTCACTCAACGAGATTATCCCTGAGAATCCAAACGAAGCATACGACATGTACAAGGTAATCACGGCTATCACCGATGACAACGAGTTCTTCGAGGTACAGCCTAAGTTTGCCAAGAACATTATTGTTGGTTTTGCACGTTTCAATGGTCAGAGCGTAGGTATCGTAGCTAACCAGCCTTCTTGCTATGCTGGCGTTCTCGATGTTAACGCATCTCGTAAGGGTGCTCGTTTTGTTCGTTTCTGCGACGCTTTCAATATTCCTATTGTATCACTTGTTGACGTTCCTGGATTCTTGCCTGGTACTGGTCAGGAGTACAATGCCGTTATCCTGCATGGTGCTCAGTTGCTCTACGCTTATGGCGAGGCTACTGTTCCCAAGATTACTGTTACCCTGCGTAAGTCTTATGGTGGTTCACATATCGTAATGGGCTCAAAGCAGCTTCATACAGACTTGAACTATGCTTGGCCATCTGCCGAGATTGCTGTAATGGGTGCCTCTGGTGCTGCTGCCGTACTCTATGCCAAGGAAGCCAAGGCCAAGAAAGAGGCTGGCGAGGATGTAAAAGCCTTTATTGCAGAAAAGGAAGAGGAGTACAACGAGTTGTTTGCTAATCCATATCAGGCTGCCAAGTATGGTTACATTGATGATGTAATCGAGCCACGCAATACTCGTTTCCGCATCTGCCGTGCACTGGCCCAGCTTGCCACCAAGCGTGACGCTCTGCCTGCCAAGAAGCATGGTAATATTCCAATGTAATCATCATTTTCCTGCGTATGAAGAACGAAGTTTATGCAGCCATTGCTATGGCACTTTACGAGTTCAAGGGCAACAACGTTCATGACAAGGAGCCTGGCATCATTACGATTGCAGAAAAACAGACTCAGTGGAATGGCTATGCCCTGACAATGACAGAACATCCCTAAGGAAGTGATAAGTGATAAGTGAAAAGTGAACAATTATGAAGAAAGAATATAAATACACCATCAATGGCAATGAATATGAAGTTGCCATTGGTGAGATTGTAGAGAATGAAGCCGTTGTCACTGTGAATGGCGAGGAATATAAAGTAGCATGGGAGCCCGAGGCTGAGCCCGAGAAGAAGGTTGTGGTCCGTCCTGTTGCACAGACTAGTGAGTCTAGTAGTGATGCTAGCGAATCTGGTTCTGCAAACGTCAATACCAACAATGCTATCAAAGCTCCGCTGCCAGGTGTTATCACATCTATCAACGTCAATGTTGGCGATGAGGTAAAGGCTGGTGACACACTGCTTGTCTTAGAGGCTATGAAAATGGCTAATAACATTGAGGCTGAGAAGGATGGTAAGGTAACTGCCATCTGCGTAAAGGCTGGTCAAAGCGTTATGGAAGATGACGCTCTGGTCGTTATTGAATAAAAGCAAGCAATATATGCAAAGAAGAAAGCCGCTCTGTATTGGAGCGGCTTTCTTCTTTTCTATGACTTAGTTACAACTTGTTTCCTTCTTGTGGAAAAACCACCGTAGGCTTAAATGATTTAGCTTCCTCGAAATCCATCAGGGCATACGAGATAATGATAACGACATCACCTACCTGTACCTTACGTGCAGCAGCTCCATTCAGACAAATACATCCTGAACCACGCTCACCCTTTATGATATAGGTTTCAAAACGCTCCCCATTGTTATTATCAAGCACCTGTACTTTCTCGCCAGCTATCATATTGGCAGCATCCATCAAATCTTCGTCAATGGTGATACTACCCATATAATTAAGATTAGCCTCCGTTACCGTTACACAATGCAACTTCGACTTCATTACTTCTATCATCATCTTCATTTATAATTTGACAATTTGACAATTTACAATTTGACAATTTACAATTTGACAATTTGCTATTTGACAATTTCCTCCTTGTACTTGATGTGGTCGATGAGTCGAATAGGTGTTTTGCCACAATATACGGTGATACACCCTACTACATAAGGCGTGTCGTCCCAGTTCTCAATATCCTGCAGCGTATTGCCATCGACTATAGAAAAATACTCTACCTCCAAGCCTTCCACTGCATTGATATCCGCAACGACCTTATCGTGAGTTTCCTTCACGGTGTGCTTCTTTGCATAAGCCAGACTTGCCTTCAACGCCTTATAGATATGGGGGGCAACAGCACGTTCGTCTTTCGACAACAAGGTGTTACGACTGCTACGAGCCAAGCCATCTTTATCGCGAACAATATCACACTCTACAATCTGAACAGGAATTCCCAGATGACGAACCATAGCCTTTACAACAGCTATCTGCTGCCAGTCCTTTTCTCCGAAATAGGCACGGGTAGGCTTCACGATATAAAACAGCCTACTAACCACCTGACATACTCCATTGAAGTGACCAGGACGGTGAGCGCCTTCCATGACCGTAGATACTGGGGGATATTCAAACTGGCGCGTATCAGGTGTCGGATACATTTCCTCAACAGAAGGAGCCAACACATAATCTGCTCCACAGGCTTCAAGCAACTGGCAATCAGCCTCCAATGTACGAGGATAATTCTTCAAATCGTTCTTATCGTTGAACTGTGTCGGATTGACAAAGACTGACACTACTGTTATCCCGTTTTCCTTCACACTGCGACGAACCAGCGAAGCATGTCCTTCATGCAGAGCTCCCATAGTGGGAACAAGTCCTATTTCTTTTCCTTGCTTGCGGTCTTCAAAAAGCTGGTTTTGAAGGTCCACAATCTTCTCAAATACTTTCATTCTTTTTACATACTTGTCGTAAATCGGGTGCAAAATAACAACATTTTTATCAAATAAGGAAAAAATATCGTAAAAATATGCCAAAATAGGGGCTAAAAATCCTTAAATATGCACGATTCTGTCGTTTTGTGAATTAATTTTCGTAACTTTGCAAGGCAAAAAGTAACCGATATGGCAAAGAAGATATTATTCATCAATCAGGAGATAACCCCTTATGTACCCGACAGTGATTTATCCATCATGGGCAAAGCACTCCCGCAAGCTATGCTGGAGAATGGTCATGAGATTCGCACTTTTATGCCCAAATGGGGCAATATAAATGAGCGTCGTGGGCAGTTACATGAGGTCATTCGTCTCTCCGGCATGAATCTGATTATTGATGATACAGACCACCCTCTGATTATCAAAGTGGCATCTATTGCCCAGACACGCATCCAGGTCTATTTCATTGACAACGACGACTATTTCGCCAAGCGCCAAATGACAATGGACGAAAATGGTGTCGATTACGCTGATAATGGAGAGCGTGCCATTTTCTTTGCACGTGGTGTCTTGGAGACTGTTAAGAAGCTGCGTTGGGTGCCCGACATTATTCACGTACAGGGATGGATGGGTGCCATTGTACCTCTTTATATTAAGACCGCCTATCACGAAGAGCCTTCATTTGCCAGCACCAAGGTGATCACATCACTTTTCCCCAAGACTTTGAACTCCAATCTCGGAGAGAATTTCAAGAAGAGCATTGAATTCCGTGAAGCAAAGGCCTCATACTTGAAGAAGTACAACGACGTGTTCGACTTTGAAGAACTGAGCAAATTGGCCATCGACTATAGTGATGGTGTTATTGCCGGCTGTAAGAACGTTGACAAGAATCTTTTGAAGTATGCTGCCAGCAATAATATTCCTACGTTGAGCTATCCTGGCGAAGACTTCCAGAATGCCTACGAGGAATTCTATGACAAGATTTAATATTCAAGGATCATTCAAGGATAATATTATTTAGAAAAAGAACTTCTGTGATGAGAAAAATAATAATGGCACTGATTGCAATTATAGTAGTTGCAATCTCTTCGTGCTCTGAAAGCACTAACTTAATGGGTGACTCATTGACAAGTAATATTAACAAATACGAGATTACCACCGATACTTTTGATGTATCTACCCAATCCATTAAGGTTGACTCCGTACTTTCAAGAAGCGTTTACAGTTATATTGGCAGACTGAAAGATCCTGAGACAGGGTCCTACATTGTCAGTGACTACATGACACAATTCCATATTCTGGAAAACCAGACCAAAAATCTGTTTCCTGACGTTACAGACCTTGAAGATGACCTCGATTTCGATTTCGTTGCCGACTCATGTTTCGTAAGAATCATCGTTAACAGCTATCAGGGTGACTCTCTGGCTGCCATGAAGCTGTCTTTGCGCGAACTGAGCAAGCCCGTCGAGGAAAGTGGAACTTACTACACCAACTTTGACCCTGTCAAGAAAGGTTATGTCCGCATGGGCGATGATGCTATCCATCAGGATGTAGTCTATTCCATGACCGACCTGACGACCAGCGACAGCCTGCGTAATGTCTATCGTCAGAAAGGATACTACGAAACCGTTGATATTCCCTTGAACGAGGAATACATTGACAAAGATGGTTATATCTACAACAATTACGGTACCTATATCATGTCAATGTATTATGATCATCCTGAATATTTCAAGAACTCAAAGACATTTACCCGTAACGTTTGCCCTGGTTTCTACCTCCAGTGTGTTGACGGACTTGGCGTGATGACCGAGGTTGCTTATACACAGCTTGTTATCTACTACCACTTTAAGAAAGGTGAGGTAAACTACATAGAATACCAGAACATCAACGCTACCGAGGAAGTTTTGCAGACCACTCATATCACGAACGACCAAAGCCGCATTGACAAACTGATTGCCGATGAAGAATGCACTTACCTGAAGACTCCTGCGGGTATCTATACTGAAGTAACATTGCCTGTTGAGGCCATTAAGAATGGACACGAGAACGACTCCATCACTTCGGCAAGAATTGTGTTCAACCGCATGCACGACAAAAGCGATTTCAGTGAGATTATTCTTGAAGAGCCTACTCAGCTGCTAATGGTGCATCGCGACAGCCTCAAAACGTTCTTTGAGACCAACAGCGTGCCCAACAACAAGACATCCTATCTGGCTACGTTTAACACGACCCAGAAGACCTATACGTACAACAACATCTCGACATTGATTAACCACATGTGGGCACGTAGAAACAAGACAACAAACTGGAACAAAGTCGTACTTATTCCCGTACAGGTCGAGACCTCCGCAACAACGAGTACGACTACTGTTTCCAACGAGATGAATGTCAACAGCGCCCGACTGGTTGGAGGCAAGAAGAACAAGCACACTCCTGTCCGCATCAGTGTCATCTATAACAGGAATCAAGACTGATGGCAGACAATTTTCTGGAGAAACACTTCGAAGAATATGAGGCTCGCAAGGCCGCCTATCTTCGCAAGAAGAAACACCTGCCCAAGATAAAGCATCACCTTCCGGAACGTCCGGAGGATGATGCTCTTTAGTTTTCTTTTGATGATTTATCGTTTTCCCAGCAGGCCAGGATTCTTTCTGGCTTCTACCCTACTATCGTATATTTCGCAAATTTCAAGAGCAACTGCTTCGTACCTGCATTCTTGAACTCCACCGTAGCCTTGGTATTCTCGCCAGTGCCTTCTATCCTGATAACCCTACCGATGCCAAAACGTTGGTGCTCTATGACATTGCCTTCCTTCAGACCGATGTTGCCGATAGCAGACTGTGGGCGAGGGGTTTCCTGACGCACTGGCATCAGACGAGGCATAGCGTCTGCTATGAACTGCGTAGCCACAGGGCGTGGATTCTGAACTGGGCGACGATAGCCAGCAGGAGTGGAATAGCTTGTACCACTAGTAGTAGAACCTGAGCGACCAGTAAAACTGGAGAAGCCCGCAGAACCCTCTACCCTCAGCAAGTTGGGGTCTATATCCTTGATGAATCGTGAAGGTGTGTCATATTCCATCTTTCCATAGCGGAAGCGATTTTGGGCACAGGTCAGAATGCAGTGTTTCTCGGCACGGGTAATAGCCACATACAACAAACGGCGTTCCTCTTCCAGTTCGCGCATGGAGTTGATGCACATGGGCGACGGGAAGATGTTTTCTTCCAATCCCACCACAAATACGGTAGGAAATTCCAGTCCTTTAGCGGAGTGAATCGTCATCAGCGTCACCTTTGGCTGCTCTTCGTCACCCTCGCTGTCCAAGTCGGTCAACAAAGCCACCTCTTGCAGGAAGTCGCTCAATCCAGTTTCCTGTTCACGGCCTTCCTCTCGCCTACTCTCCACAAAGTCCTGCATACCACCCAGAAATTCCTCCAGGTTCTCCTGTCTTGACAAGTCTTCCGGGTTATTGGAGCTATAGATGTCCTTGCTGATACCACTCTCCATGATGATGGAGTGACCCAGTTCGTAGGCATCCTCATTTTCTATGCGTCCACGCCATCCATCCACCAGCTGTTTGAAAGCCTCCAGCTTGGTCAGCGTGCCCTTTGCCAGTTTCAGGTCGAACACCATAGGCTGCGCTATTACCTGCCACAAGCTGACGTTATGCAGATTGGCTGTTTCCACTATCTTGCCTACCGTCGTGTCACCAATACCTCGCGTCGGATAGTTGATGATGCGTCGCAAAGCCTCCTCGTCATTAGGATTGGCCACCACACGGAAGTAGGCTATCACGTCCTTTATCTCCTTGCGCTGATAGAACGACAGACCACCATAGATACGATACGGAATACCGTCTTTGCGCATCTGCTCCTCAAACGAACGGCTCTGGGCATTGGTGCGATACAGAATGGCAAAGTCGCTAAACTCACATCCCTCCTGTCTCCTAATCCGTTTGATGTCGTTGCAGACTATCATCGCCTCCTCCTTATCGCTATAGGCTGGCTTCAGGGTGAGCCGTTCACCCTCCTCGTTCTCGCTGAACACATCCTTGCGAATCTGTCGCTCATTCTTGCGAATCAAGCTGTTGGCAGCCTGCACGATAAGTTGCGTAGAGCGATAGTTCTGCTCCAGCTTATACAACCGTGCACCATCATACTGCTTCTGGAAATCCAGGATATTGTCGATGTTCGCCCCTCGGAAGCTGTAGATGCTCTGTGCATCGTCGCCTACCACACAGACGCGCCCATGCTCCCTGGTCAATTGCAGCACGATGGCCTGTTGTGCAAAGTTCGTATCCTGATACTCGTCCACCAACACGTATTGGAATCGCTCCACATATTTCTTGCGAACATCCTCATGGTCGCGCAACAGCACATAGGTCTGCACCAGCAAGTCGTCGAAGTCCATCGCGTTGGCTTGTCGGCACCTCTCCGCGTACCTATTATATATATTAGCCACCATAGGGCGCTTGTGTTGCATATCGTCAGTAGCCCACGAGCTGACAGCATACTGCTGGGGCAAAAGCAGGTGGTTCTTAGCCATCGATATGCGGTCAGCCACCGATGCCGGCTTATACGTCTTGTCGTCCAGCTGCATCTCCTTGATGATGCTCTTCACCAACGAACGGGAATCGGACTGGTCGTAGATGGTGAAATTGGCACCAAAGCCTATTCGCTCAGCCTCAGCTCTCAAGATACGGGCAAACACAGAGTGAAACGTACCCATCTGCAATCTGATAGCCCTGTCCTGCCCTACCAGCCGTCCTATACGCTCCTTCATCTCCCGTGCAGCCTTGTTCGTAAAGGTCAGCGCAAGAATATTCCACGGAGCCATCTCATAATGGTCCAACAAATAGGCTATCTTATACGTCAGCACTCGCGTCTTTCCTGAGCCAGCACCGGCAATCACTAACTGCGGACCGTCACAATACACCACAGCCTCGCGCTGACTCTCATTCAGTTGTGCCAACAAACTATCATCGAAATTTCCCATACCATTTTCTTTTAGCCCACAAATTTACATAGAATCCATGAGATAACCAAATTTGCAACAGGTAGTCCGTCAGTTATTATCGTTTTTTTATTCGTAGGCATATACTAACCCGTACTTCTCATGCAGCTTCCGAAGAGAACCGTCGGACTTCATCTGACGAATGACATTGTTCACCATCTGCAAGAGATCCTCCTGCCCCTTCTGCATCAAGACACCAATCTCACCATGAGTAAACGGAGCATTCAACAGTGGGGCAGCAAGCCGCTGGTCTGTCTGCACATAATAAGGAGCCTCTGTAATTTCCGTTATCATCACGTCGGCTGTACCTTCGGCAATGAGTGCCGGTATTTCCTCGTTCTTCTGGTGAACGATTATATTTGCGTGAGGCAGGTTCTCGTTGGCAAACTTCTCGTTCAGTCCACCAGGATTAACCATCACACGGACTTCGGGCTGGTCGATGTCAGCCAACGACTTATAGCGGTCTGCCTCCGAAGCCCTGCATAGGATAGTCTTGCCGTTAGCCAGATAACCCTCGCTCATGAGCATCGTCTCACGTCGTGCGTCAGTAATGGTTATTCCGCCAATGGCGAGGTCGAACAACTGAGGCTCTGTAAGTACGTCGGCTGTCAATGTAGGCCATGAGGTCTTTTTGAACTCTATATTTACTCCTAATCTTTTTGCTATCTCCTTTGCCACCTCAATGCCAAAGCCCCAGTAAGTCCCATCGGGTTGGCAGAAGGACAACGGCCTGTAGTCACCAGTAGTACCAAAGAGGATGGTGCCTCGATCCAGAATCTCTGCAACTTTACCATTGTTGCTCTGCTCTGTTGCATTGTCCTCATTTGAAGCGCACGAGGCAAAACTGGTCGGTCCGCAAATGACCAGAACAGCTATCAAAAACCAGGTCTTTAATCTTTCCAATCTTATCATTGTTTCTGTACAGTATTTATAATCGGCTACAAAATTACGCATTTTTCATCAGAAAAAAGTAGTGAGACTAACTTTTTAGTGCTGACCAACAACTTTATTAGTCCGTCCCGACGGACTGCCAGTCCGAACGGCTCGGACTGAGAGTCCGAAGCCTACGGACTCCTTGCTACTATTAATACCCAAGGTTGTTTCATCATAACCTTGGGTTAATTACCAATAAGCGTTCCTTATTCATCAATAAGGATGCCTTATCCGAACCAAGAAAAAAATGTTTTTTCGATTTTACCCTCCCTTCCTCCCTTTTTCGCTCGGAACCCCTTTATTTACTGGCGTTCGAAGACGTGAGGGAAAACAAATTTCCCTCCCGTCTCCCTCCCGTCTAGGGTCCCTTGTTTTCAAAATGTGAGGGAGCGAACCAAAAAAAGGGAGGGTAACGGGAGGGATAATCATTCTCCCTCCCGTGCCTCAAACGCCCTGTACATTGGCATTTGAGAGGGGTGACGGGAGGAAGGGAGGGTAAAATCGCCTGTCTTATCCTAGAAAAAGTTGACTCATAAAAAGTCAAGAAAATGAAGTATTATCGAACAGAAAAGCAAAGACTGTATTACGAGAAGGTGATTTCTCTT